>JBDKIR010000033.1:0-2571 GCA_039797035.1 Pseudomonadota bacterium
GCGATCAGTGCGGCGGCCATTTCGCGGGTTTGGCGCGTGAGTTACTTCGGATCCTGCCAGACCGTGATGGCATGCAAATCAACGATGCAGAAAATGCTTTCCGCCGCATCCTGCATCGGCACCCAATTGCGAATGGCGCCGAGGTAATTGCCAAGGGTTGGAACACCGGAAGGCTGAATGCCGGAAAAGACGCGCGTCATTGTTTCATGAACCGGTAAGTTGCTGGGGAATGCGTGATCCCGCGCCGTGCCCGGCGCGTCAAGCCGCGAAGCCGTGATGGGGTTCAGCCGCGCTGGCCGAAGATCGCGCTGCCCACCCGCACATGGGTGGCGCCTTCCGCAATGGCGGCTTCGAAATCCCCGCTCATGCCCATGGAAAGAATGGCAAGGCCATGCTTGGCGGCGAGATTGGCGAGATAGGCGAAATGCGGGCGCGGATCCCCCTCCACGGGCGGGATGCACATCAAGCCCGTCACCGGCAGGCCAAAATCATCCCGCGCGGCACGGATGAAGGCATCTGCCTCGGCCCGCGGGCAGCCGGATTTCTGCGGTTCATCGCCGGTATTCACTTGAATGAGGATATCGGGCCGGCGCCCCTCTCGGGCCATCGCCTCGGCCAGGGCTTGGGCCAATTTGGGCCGATCCAGGCTTTCGATCACATCCGCGATCCTGACCGCATCGCGCGCCTTATTGGTTTGCAGCCCGCCAATGATATGCAGACGAAGATCCGGCTGGCTGGGCCGGAGGGCGGGGAATTTCTCGGCGGCTTCCTGGACGCGGTTTTCACCAAAAACCTTTTGGCCAGCGGCAAGGGCCGCCAAAACGGCCTCAGCCGGATGGGTTTTGGAAACCGCCACCAATCGCACGGCATCGGCCGGGCGATGGGCGCGGGCGCAGGCTTCCGCAATGCGGGCGCGGATGCGGCTAAGGTTTTCGGCGATGGCGGCGTTTTCGGTCATGGCAAATTCAGATGGCAGGGAATCCGGCGCAATGCCAGGGTGGGGTCTATGGAAAATCGTTTGACCTTGGCGCTCAGACGCTTTCGCGCCCCCGGCAAGCGGGCATGGCCCCGGCTGTGGCTATTGAGCGATCGGGCCCGCCTGCCGGATCCACGCGCGGCCATGCGCCGGCTGCCCAAAGGGGCCGGGGTGGTGGCGCGCGATTTGCCTGCGGGGCTGCTGCCGGCCGTGGCGCGACTCGCACGCCAGAAAGGGCTGACCTTATTGGTGGCGGGGGATGGGCGGGCGGCCCTGGCCTCGGCGGCGGGGCTGCATGTGCCGGATCGGCGGGCAACGACAGGGCTATTGCCCTTTTTGCGGGCCAGGCGCGGGCGCCGGCGACACTCTATATTATCACTGGCCGCGCATGGCGGGGCAGCAGGGGCGGCGCGGGCCAGGCGGCTTGGCGTGGATGTTGTGTTTCTCTCCCCGCTTTTTCCCACGGCGAGCCACCAGGGCGCCCCCGCTTTGGGGGCACTGCGCTGGGCCGCCTTGGCCCGCGCCCTGGCCCTGCCCTGCATGGCTTTGGGCGGGGTGAATGCGGTTAACCTGCGCGCCGTGCCGCGCAGGGCGGCTGGGGTGGCGGCGATCGACGGCTTGCTGCCAAAGGCTGTGGCGCAGATGCCACAGTGATGTGGCCAAGTCGCGTCAGCGCTGTCTGAGAGGTTGCAGGCCGCGCGTTGAAATGTTCATAGTCGGGGAAGGTCTGGAAAATCTCATGCCCGTATTGGGTTATGGGGCTTCCTTCCTGCCGGGGGCAGGGGCCGAGGAACACCGCCGGGTTTTTCCGGCAATGAGGAGGACTTGAATGCGTAAAATTCTTCTGGGGACGACTGCTGTTGTCGGTCTGGCGCTGGTTGCGCCGGAAGCCTTCGCTCAGCAAGCCCGTCGTCCGGCCGCCCGCCCGGCTGCTGCCGCGCCGGCACCTGCACCCGCGCCTGTGGCCGCGCCCGCTCCGGCGCCAGTGACCCAAGTGCCGAGCCTGATCGGCCAGGGGCCGCATGGGTCTGGTGGTTCGCCTGCTATTGCTTCGAGCGGCCTCACCGTCCGTCTTGGCGGCTACTTCGATTTCAGCTACGGCAACGTGTCGGATACGGCAGACAAGGGCGCGTATCGCGGCAACGGCGCCGAAGGCCGTCAACGCTCTGACTTCCGCACCGAATCTGAATTGAACGTTTATGTCGATGGCACGGCTGCCAACGGCATGCGTTATGGTGCGGTGTTCGAACTGCAGATGGACACCATGACGACGACCACCGGCACCGGCACGGGCGTCGACTATGATGAACTCTACGGTTTCATGAAAGCCGGCTGGGGTGAACTCCGCTTTGGTCAGGAAGACAGCGCGGCGTCCTTGATGCAGGTGCGTTATCCTTCCGTGCTGTGGATGGGTGACTCCGGCGCATGGGATGAGTTTGTTGCAAACTCGAACTACATTCTTGCTGGTGTGGGCGACGGCAACGACGCGACAAAGATCGTTTATCTCTCCCCGCAGTTCTCCGGGTTTGATTTTGGCGTGTCGTATGCGCCCAACCGCTATGAAGGTGAATCGGCCACCCAGCCTACCAGCTCCA
>JBDKIR010000034.1:0-4219 GCA_039797035.1 Pseudomonadota bacterium
CCCCACTCCAGAAACCAGGTGCACGCATCAGATGATACTCGCTCAACCTCTGAACTGCGTGTCCCGCTTACCGTGGCGCACAGGAAGCACGCAAAGCCTCGTTTTCAGGCGCATCTCCACCCATGGAGGCGCTGCCACCGGGATGGACCCCGCCCCCTTTTGCAGCAGGGTTTTGGCCCTGGCTGTCTCCTGGAACGGCCACTTCCCGGTTGGCCGTTTCAACGCCGCTCGGCCATCAACGGCAATAGCGCCGATGCCAAACGATCCGGCAACCCAGCCTCATCCTGGGCAACCGTGGCGGCAGCACTGCTCAGCCGTGCCGCCCTTTCGGGATCAGATAGCACACCCGCAACCCTTTCTGCCAGCGCCGCCGCCGCAGCGGGTCCCGCCGGGGTTTCAATCACGGCCTGCGCGTGGCGCAAGCGCGCCATGATTTCACTGAAATTGAAGTGATGCGGCCCCATGATGATCGGGCAATGCAGCCGGGCCGCTTCCAGCGGATTCTGCCCGCCATGCGGCACGAGTGACCCGCCAATCAGCGCCACCTGCGCCAGCCGATAAAAAAGCCCCAATTCGCCCAGCGTATCGGCAATATAAAGCGCGGTGTCCGGGCCGGTCGCCTCACCGGCCGCACGCCGGGCTGAGACCAGCCCATCGGCCAGCGCCGCAATATCCGCCCCGCGATGGGGATGACGCGGCACGATAATGGACAGCAAGCCCGGGAATTGCGCGACCAGCAGCCGATGTGCGGCGATGATGATCTCATCCTCCCCGGGATGGGTACTGGCCGCGAGCCATACTGGCCGGCCAGCCCAGGCTGTACCCAGCGTTGCCAGCTGGGCGGGATCAGCCGGTAGCGGGGGCGCTGCGTATTTCAGATTGCCCCAGCACGGCACCTCACGCTGCGCCAGCACGGCAAAGCGCGCCGCGTCATCTTCGGTTTGCGCCAGAATGAGGCTGAATTGGCCGAGTAGATGCCGCGCCAAGCCTTGCGCCCAAGCCCAGCCCCGCGCCGAAGCTGGCGACATGCGGGCATTGATCAAAGCAAGAGGCACCGCCCGATGGCGCGCCGCGGCGATCATATTGGGCCAAATTTCGGATTCGACGATGACGCCCAGATCAGGCCGCCAATCCTCCAGAAAACGCCCGACCCAAGCCGGCACATCCAAGGGCAGAAAACGATGCGTGACGCGCGAGGCCAAAGCATCCGGCAGGCGCTGCATGAGCAATTGGGCCGAAGTGACAGTCCCCGTGGTGCAGAGCAGATGGAGCCCCGGATCCTGCCGTGCCAGGGCCTCCATCAACGGCAGCAGCGACAAAATCTCGCCATTGCTGGCCGCATGCAGCCACATGAGCCGCCCCGGCGGGCGCGCCGCCCCATGGCCTTGGCGTTCCGCCAATCGCGCCGCGACTTCCTTGCCGCGACGGACCCGCCAACGGAGGTAGAAAGGGATGAAGGGGCTGAGGCACATGGCAACCACATGCCAGGCAAGGCCAAGCAGCCATGCCATGCCACCGGGCGCCTTTAAAGGGATGCGGGGAGCATCACGCATTGGCCAGCGCATCCGCTCGTTCGGCCGCCCGGGTCAATGCGGCGGCGATGTCTGGCAAGGCCGATGCGGGGTCATCGCGCGGCACCGCCACCGGTGGCTCAATCACCGCCACGCCGCGGGCGAAGGGCAAGGGAAAGCGCATCTGGTCCCAGGATCTGGCCCGCTTCATGCGCGATGAAGCCACCGCGCAGGGCAAGACCGGCAAGCCCGCCAAAGCCGCCAATTGCGCCACACCCGGCGCGGCCTTGCGGGCAGGGCCGCGCGGGCCATCCGGCGTAATCACGGCGACCCCGCCGGCGGAGAGAACCCGCAACAAGGCGCGCAACCCCGCCGCGCCACCTTGGGAAGATGAGGCGTGAATGACCTCGATATCAAAAGGCGCGACAGCACGCGCGATCAGGCGCCCATCCCGGTGGCGAGAAATCAAGGCCTGGGCCTTCCGCCCACCCGTTGCAGGGACCTGGCGCACCAGAAGCCGCCAGCCCTGCGCCGCCATGGGAAGGCGTTCATGCCAAAAGGCCAGGATCATGGGCCCGCCACCGATCAGGCCTGCGTGTTCAGCCCCAACCAGGGTCCATTTTGTGGTGTACCATATCAGGCGGAGGTAAAACCCGACCAACCAGGCCAACATAGCCTGTATGATGGGGTGGCGGATCAGCCGCTTGGACATGGCGGGGGGGCTTCAAGGAACGACACGAACCCTGCCTAGCATGGGAAGGCAGGCTGGCGAAGCGCCGCATCTGGGACGTTTTGATGATTATTTCCAATATGGTAATTATTGCATCGAAAGCGCCCGCTGAGATGCAGTATCGATTGGGTAACGGGGAGTTTGGTTCATGGCGGCAGGTTACGGCACGTTTTCTTGGTGGCGGTCCCAGGGACGCCCCGCCAGAGGCACCATCCGCTTTTCTGCCGGCCTTCTGATCGCTGGGCTGTCGCTTGCCGCCTGCAAGGAGGAAACCGCCCCGGCGCGCCAGCAGGCGGCAGCCGCGCCGCCTACGGTTTTTGTGGCCCGCGTGGAACGCCAAGCCATCAGCCGCGGCGGTGAATTCATCGGCCGGGTTGAGGCCATTGATAAGGTCGATATCCGCGCCCGCGTCACGGGCTTCCTGCAGGCGCGGCATTTCAATGAAGGCGATGAGGTAAAGGCCGGACAACTGCTCTTCACCCTGGAACAGCCCCCTTTCGCGGCGGAAGTCGCCTTGCGGCAAGCGCAGCTTGATGGCGCGCGCGCGGATCTGGCCAATGCCAGCACCCAGGTGCAGCGGGGCCGAGAATTGGTGAAGACCAACGCCATCCCGCAAGCGACTTTGGATGATCGCATCACCGCGGAAGCGGAAGCCAAAGCGAAAGCCGCCGGCTTTGAAGCGCAATTGCAGCAGGCGCAGATCGCCTATGGCTATACCGAAATCCGCGCCCCCTTTGATGGCCGCGCCGGGCGTTCACCGCTCAGCCCCGGCAATGTCGTGAGCCCTGAAAGCGGCGTGCTGGTGACCATTGTTCGCGATGATCCGGCGCGCGTCACCTTCCCGGTCACGCAGCGCCAATTGCTCAATTTCCGGCGCAATGGCGGGGCGGGCGCATCCGATCAGATCAAGATCAGGGTCCGCCTGCCGGATGGGTCCATGCTGGACAGCACCGGGCGCTTCGAATTCATCGACGTGAAGACCGACCGATCCACCGATTCCGTGCTGGTGCAGGCGCTGATGCCCAATCCGCGCAGCCTGCTGGTGGAAGGCCAGGCGGTGACCGTGGTGGCGGAAGAAGGGGCCCCGGAACAGGTCATCACCATCCCGCAATCAGCCTTGCAAATCGATCAGGCAGGCGCCTTCGTGCTGGTTGTCGGGCCGGAGAACAAGGTGGTGGTTCAGCGCATCAAAACGGCACGCGGCCTTGGCGGCCAGCTGGTGGTGACCGAAGGCCTTGATATCGGACAGCTGATCATCACTGAAGGCGCGCAGCGCGCCCGGCCCGGCGCGGTGGTGGCACCGCAACCCATGCCGGCAACGCCGGGCGGCAGCTTCCCCGGCGCCGCGCCGGGGCGGGGCTGAGCGCCATGATGTCCAAGCTGTTTGTCGATCGGCCACGCTTCGCCATCGTGATTGCCATCCTCACGACAATTGCCGGGTTGATTTCGCTGCTGAAAATCCCCGTCGCGCAATTCCCCGATATCGTTCCGCCGCAAGTGCAGGTGACGGCGAGTTTTCCCGGCGCTTCGGCCGAAGTGGTCGAAGCCACCGTGGCGCAGCCGCTGGAAAGCCAGATCAATGGTGTTGATGGCATGATCTACATGCAATCCACCAGCGGCAATGACGGGTCCTATTCGCTCAATATCTCGTTCCGGGTCGGATCCGACCCCGATCAGAACACCACTAATGTGAATAACCGCGCGCAATTGGCGCTGGCGCAATTGCCGCAGGAAGTCCAGCGCCTGGGCCTGACGGTCCGCAAGAAATCCTCGGCGCTCTTGCAGGTTATTACGATAAGATCCGAAAGCGGCGCCCAGGATCCGCTATTCATTTCCAATTATGTCACCATCAATGTGCTGGACGCGCTGCGCCGAGTGCCCGGGGTGGGTGACGCGCAAATGTTCGGCACGCGCGATTATGCCATGCGAATCTGGTTCCAGACCGATCGCATGACGGCGCTTGGCCTTACGCCCAGCG
>JBDKIR010000035.1:0-6135 GCA_039797035.1 Pseudomonadota bacterium
ATCGCAGCGCCTTGGTTGGGCTGATCATCACCCATGCCCATGAAGACCATATCGGGGCGGTCGTGCATTTGTGGCGTCAATTACGCTGCCCGATTTTTTGGTACAGGCTTTGTCCTTTCAGTACTGCGGCGCAAGCTTTCTGAAGCGGGTATGCTGAAGGAAGTGAAGCTTGAATTGCTGCAACCAGGTGGCCGCATCAAGCTTGGGCCTTTCGATTGCGGCTTCCTGCCGGTGACGCATTCGATCCCGGAAGCGCAAGCGCTTGTTCTGCGCACGCCCTATGGCATGGTGCTCCATACGGGCGACTGGAAACTTGACCCCAAGCCCCTGATTGGTCCGCCTACGGATGAAGCCGCTTTCGCCAAATTGGGCGAGGAAGGCGTGCTTGCCATGGTTTGCGATTCAACCAACGCCATGGTGGATGGCCATTCTGGCAGCGAAGCGGAAGTTCGCCAGTCGCTGACCGAATTGATCAAGGGTCTGAAGGGGCGCGTCGCTGTTACCTGCTTTGCGTCAAATGTCGCGCGTGTCGCGAGTATCGCAGTAGCAGGCCGGGCCGCTGGCCGTCAGGTTGCTCTTTTTGGGCGATCCTTGCGCAACATAGAAGCGTCAGCGCGTGAATGCGGCTATCTGGCTGATCTGCCGCCATTCCTGGATGAGGAAGAAGCTGGCTTTCTGCCTGATGACGAAATTCTGCTGATCTGCACCGGCAGCCAAGGAGAGCCGCGTTCCGCTACCGCCAAGATCGCGGAAGATACCCATCCTTCCATCGCGCTCGGCGAAGGCGATACGGTGATTTTTTCGTCGCGCCAGATTCCCGGGAATGAGGTTGCGATCCAGCGCGTGCAGGATGGTTTGGTCCGCCGTGGTTGCCGCGTGATTACGGATGCCGATGTCATGGTGCATGTTTCCGGCCACCCGGCCCGTGCCGAGCTGACACGGCTTTATGAATTGGTGAAGCCGCGTATTTCCGTGCCGGTGCATGGCGAATGGCGGCATTTGCAGGCTCATGCGGATTTGGCGCGTTCTTGCGGGGCCAAGCCTATTTTGCTGAATGATGGCGATGTCTTGCGCCTTTCGGGCCAACGGCCAGAAATCGTTGAAGCGGTTCCCAGCGGCCGTCTTGCGGTTGATGGGGAAAGGCTGCTTCCCCTTGATGGTGGCGTAATCAGTTCAAGACGGCGAATGATGTTCAATGGCGCTGTCTTGGTCTCGGTCGCGGTGGATCGGCAGGGGAGGGTATTGAGCGACCCGCGTATTTCTGCCCCTGGTCTTTTCGATGCCGGGGAGAATGAGACCGAGCAGATGGCCGCTGAGCTAAAGCGCAGTATTTCTGATCTTCCACCCGGCTTGCGGCAGGAAGACGAAACCCTGAAGGAAGCCATGCGTACGGCCTTGCGGAAGACGTTAGGCCGACGTCTGAAGAAGCGCCCTGCTATTGAAATTCATCTGATTAGGGTCTGACCGTGACGATTTTCACAGGCAGTATTGTCTACCTATTGATCTGGTGGGTGGCGTTGTTTTGCGTACTACCCATTGGCACCAAGCCCGATGCAGATGGCAGCCTGGAGATGGGCGGATGGCGCGGAGCGCCAAAAGCCGCGCGGATGGGCTGGAAGATCCTGGGAACAACCATCCTGTCCGCTGTCATATGGCTGGCCATTTGGGGGGTGATTGAAAGCGGCTGGCTATCTTTCCGCGATGGCCTGCTGGCGCTGCCCGCGAAATAAGCGAAAAACCGACCTTCCGGTCGGTTTTGCCTAAATATCTGGCAATTTAAGTCTGGTAGCCGGTTTTTTCGCCCAAATCGCCGCCCTTTTTTATTGAGCTGATCGGCCTGAGCCGCCATTCTACAGATGAGAGGGAGATTGATTTCTCCTTCTGCCGTGTGACTGGCGTTTCCTCCCTAAACTTGGGCCGTGTCCTTATGGATGCGGCCCTTCTTTTTTTAGGGCTTTGTGACGGAATGTTGCAAGCGAAAAAAGCCATGATTGCCATTTTTCTGTCGAATTGCTGCGCTGCAAAATGTTTTTCTGCTTGAGGCAAGTATCTTTCACCCAATGCCGTGCTTGTGGCGTGGATTATGAACCCGTTGTTGTAAGACAAGCGGCGTGGCTTTTGCGGGCCGATTCCATCTCTGCGCAGATTGCTCTAGTTTGCGCAGCAGTAATCTAATCAGAAGGATCACTCCCTTGCGCCTTTCTCGCGCCTTTTTGCCGACACTGAAGGAAACCCCGGCCGAGGCGCAAATCGCCTCTCATCGCCTGATGCTGCGGGCGGGCTTAATCCGCCAGACCTCGGCGGGCATTTATGCTTGGCTGCCGGCGGGGTTGCGGGTGCTGCGCCGCGTTGAACAAATTGTGCGCGAAGAACAGGACCGCGCCGGGGCGCAGGAAATCCTGATGCCGACCATCCAGCCTGCCGAGCTTTGGCGCGAAAGCGGGCGCTATGATGATTACGGCAAGGAAATGCTCCGCATCCGTGACCGGCATGAACGTGAAATGCTGTTTGGCCCGACCAATGAGGAAATGGTCACGGATATCTTCAAGCAATTCGCCAAATCCTATCGCGATCTGCCGCGCAACCTTTATCACATTCAGTGGAAATTCCGCGATGAGGTGCGCCCGCGTTTTGGCGTGATGCGCGGGCGCGAATTCCTGATGAAGGATGCCTATTCCTTTGACCTAACAAAGGAAGGCGCGCAGCATTCCTATCGCCAGATGTTCCTCGCCTATCTGCGCACCTTGCGCGCATGGGCCTCAAGGCCATTCCGATGCGTGCCGATACGGGGCCGATCGGTGGCAACCTGTCGCATGAATTCATCATCCTGGCGGAAACAGGCGAAAGCCAGGTTTTTGTCAGCCGTGATTTGCTGGAACGCGACGTGCTGGCCGAAGCGCCCGATTACGACAGTGATCTGACCGCGCAGGTGGATTTCTGGACCAGCCATTACGCAGCGACCGAGGAAATGCATGACCAAGCCGCCTGGGCCGCGCTTGCCGAAGACAAGCGCGTTTCCGCCCGCGGCATTGAAGTTGGGCATATCTTCTATTTCGGTACCAAATACAGCGCTGCCATGGGCATGGCGGTGACGGGGCCTGACGGCCAGCCGGTGATCCCGGAAATGGGCAGCTATGGCATTGGTGTCTCCCGCCTGGTTGGTGCGCTGATTGAAGCCAATCATGATGATGCCGGCATCAAATGGCCTGATGCGGTGGCCCCCTGGTCGGCGGCCATTCTCAATCTTCGCCCTGGTGATGGGCCGACTGATACGCTGTGCGAAACACTGTATGCGCGGCTTGGTACGGAACACGCAGTATATGATGACCGCCCGGTGCGCGCTGGCGAGAAATTCGCCGATGCGGATCTCATGGGCTTTCCCTGGCAGGCCATTATCGGCCCGCGCGGCGCCGCTGCCGGGCGTGTCGAGTTGAAGCGCCGCATGACCGGGGAGCGTGAAGAAGTCTCATTGGAAGATGCTATCAGCCGCATCATGGGCGGCTGATCCGGCATGTTCAACGCTTTTGAGCGTATGGTCGCCTTCCGCTATTTGCGTGCGCGGAAGGGGGAGCGCTTCGTCTCGGTCATTGCGATCTTTTCGTTGGTTGGCATCGCGCTTGGTGTCGCCACACTGATCATTGTAATGAGCGTGATGAATGGCTTTCGCCATGAATTGCTGGGCCGTATTCTGGGCCTGAACGGCCATATCGGGGTCTATGCGGTTGGCGGGCCCTTCACTGAATTTGATGAAGTGACAAACCGTATTCGTGCGATCCCTGGCATTGTGTCAGCCACCCCTATCGTAGAGGGGCAGGTACTCATTACCTCGGAAGCTGGGGGCGCCGCGGGCGGGCTCGCGCGCGGTATGCGGCCTGTCGATTTACGCGCGCGCCATCTGATCGCGGACGGTATTCGCTTGGGTAATCTGGATGCGTTTGAAGGCGAGGACGCCATCATTATCGGGCGCCGCCTTGCTTCCCGCTTGCGGGTTTCCGTTGGCGATAATGTCAGCCTGGTCTCACCCCAAGGGCGCACGACGGTCTTCGGCACCGTGCCGCGCGTGCGTGCCTATCGCGTGGTTGCTTTGTTTGATGTCGGCATGAATGAATATGACAGCAGCTTTGTCTTCCTGCCCTTGGAAGCCGCGCAGCTTTATTTCCAGCAGCGCGATGCCGCAACGCAGATCGAGGTTTTTGTGCAGGACCCAACCAGGTTGCGCGGGGTCATGCGGCAAATACAGGAAAACGCCGGCAGCCGGGTGATTGTGCATTCCTGGCAGGATGCCAATTCAAGCTTTTTCAATGCCGTGCAGGTGGAACGCAATGTGATGTTCCTGATCCTGACACTGATCATCATCGTTGCGGCCTTCAATATCGTCTCCAGCCTGATCATGCTCGTGAAGGATAAGGGGCGGGATATCGCGGTGCTGCGCACCATGGGGGCGACCAAGGGCGCGGTGATGCGGATTTTCCTGTTGTGCGGTGCTTCCATCGGCGTGCTCGGCACCATGATCGGCTTTGTGCTGGGTTTGGTGTTCTGCCTCAATATCGAAAGCATCCGGCAATTCCTGCAATCGCTTTCCGGCACGGAGCTGTTCAGCCCAGAGGTGTATTTCCTGACACGCCTGCCCGCGATCCTGGATTACAATGAAGTGGCGCAAGTGGTGGCGATGGGGCTGGGTCTTTCTTTCCTTGCGACCCTATACCCATCCTGGCGCGCGGCGCGCACCGATCCGGTGGAGATGCTGCGCAATGAATGAAGCGCCCCTTCGCCTGGCCGCCGTTGAACGCCGCTACCGCACGGAGGCGGGCGAATTGCCCGTGTTGCTTGGTGCTGATCTGACCATTACGGCGGGTGAGATCGTGGCGCTGGTCGCCCCTTCCGGCACCGGCAAATCAACCTTGCTGCATCTAGCGGGCTTGCTGGAAAAGCCTGATGGCGGAGAGGTCTTCATCGCCGGTCAGGCCGCCGGGTCGCTTTCGGATGAGGCGCGCACCACCATCCGCCGCACCACCATAGGCTTTGTCTATCAATTCCATCATTTGCTGCCGGAATTTACGGCGGCTGAGAACATCATCCTGCCCCAGCTGGCCGCCGGCAAAAGCCGGGCGGAGGCAACCCAGCGTGCGGGAGATCTGCTTGGCATTTTCGGCCTGCAAGCGCGGCTGGATCACCGCCCAGGCAAGCTTTCCGGTGGCGAACAGCAGCGCGTGGCGATTGCGCGCGCCTTAGCCAATCAGCCACGGCTGCTGCTGGCGGATGAACCGACCGGGAATCTGGATGTCGGCACATCCGATCGCGTCTTTGCTGAATTGCTGGAACAGGTGCGCGGCCAGGGCCTCGCGGCGCTGATCGCCACGCATAATCCTGACCTCGCGCGCCGGATGGACCGGGTGGTGACGCTGCGGGATGGGAAGATCGTGAGCGCCTGAAGACTAGCCCAGCAGTAACAGCGCCCCAAAGCACGCAATAGCCGCGCCACCAAAGCGCAGCGCGCCCACATAAAGCGCGCTCGCCATGCCGAGCGCTGCGCCAAAACCATGCAGCAGCGCGGACCCCGCCAACATGCCAAGCGCGGTCGGCAGCGCCGCGCCGCCAATCTCCCCGCCATGCGCCAGGCCATGCACCAGCCCAGCTACCAGCACCATGGGGAGCGCCAGGGCAGGGCGGAAGGGCTGCGCCATGCCCAGCATCGCACCCAGCACGATCAGGCTGCCCGCCACCGCCGTTTCCACAAAGCCGAAGCCAAGCCCGCTGCCACCCGTCAGCGCCAGCGCAATGCCGCCCGCCATGCCAGCCAGGAAACCCACGGGCGGCAGCCAACCGCGCCGCCAGCCAAGGGAGGCCGCCCAAAGCCCAATCGCCACCATTGCCGCCACATGGTCCGCACCCATCAGCGGGTGCAGGAAACCAGCAACCAAGCCATGCTCATGCCCAGCATGCGCCGACGCAGGGTTCGCGCCAAAAGCAAGCATCAGCAAGGAAAGGGCAGAAACCGTAAGGTGGGGCAGGGGCATGGGTCACTCCGGTTGACATGCGTTATTCATTCTGATGGGGGAGGAGCAGGCAGGCAAGGCGTTCTGGCTGTGCTACAGAGAAAGTTCACGCGATTCCGGAACGCCCCCTGCATGTCTT
>JBDKIR010000036.1:0-2947 GCA_039797035.1 Pseudomonadota bacterium
ATCTGCTCTAGACCTGCCCCCTTGCAGACATGCCCCGGCCTCGGCTTGATGGGGCCTGACAGGTCAGGAGGAAGCGGATGCGCGTCAGCGTGATCCAGATGAACCAGGGTAGCGACAAGGCAGCGAATCTCGCCCAGGCCAAAACCCTGATTGAAGCGGCCATCGCGGCCGACCGGCCTGAGCTGGTCAGCCTGCCGGAAACCTGGACCAATCTGGGGGGAGGCCGGGAAGCCCGCATGGCAGCAGCCGAGGTGCTGCCCGCGCCGGGCGGCATTGGCGGCCCAGCCTATGAAATGCTGCGCGGTCTGGCGCGCCAACACGGCATTACCGTGCATGGCGGGTCCATGATCGAAAATGGCGGCGAAAAGCTGTTCAATACCACGCTGGTCTTTGGCCCGGATGGGGCTGAGATTGCGCGCTATCGCAAGATCCATTTATTCGACATCACCGCGCCTGATGGTACGGGGTATCGCGAAAGCGCGCTTTATGGCGCGGGGCGGGACTTGGCGCTGTTTGAAGCCGGAGGCATCCGCTTCGCCTGCACCATTTGTTATGATGTGCGCTTCCCGGAACTGTATCAGGCGCTGCGCCAAAAAGGGGCGGAAGCGATTTTGGTGCCGTCCAATTTCACGCTGCAAACCGGCAAGGATCACTGGGAAGCGCTGCTCCGCGCCCGCGCGATTGATACGCAATGCTGGATCATCGCCGCCGCTTCCTATGGCCAATATGAAGAACGCGGCGTGCAGCGCAGCGTTTACGGGCATTCCCTGATTGTCGACCCTTGGGGCCATGTGGTGACCAAGGCGAGTGATGGTACAGGCTTTGCCTCTGCGCGGATCGATCCGGCGCTGACCGCGCGTGTGCAACGCGATATGCCGCTGTTGCAGCATCGCGACGCAGCGCGGGGCTGGCAGGATGGGGCTGACGCGTGAATAGTTTCGCGCCCCGGCGTGTCGCCATTCTGGCCGCACAGAATGCGCAGGCACGGGCGGCGCAAGCGGCCCTGGTGGCGCGCTATGGCACCACCAGCGAAGCCGAGGCTGATGTCGTTGTCGCACTCGGGGGCGATGGCTTCATGCTGGAAACTCTGCATCGCTTTCTGGGCCGCGGCGTGCCGGTATATGGCATGAACCGCGGCAGCGTCGGCTTTCTGATGAATGAGTACCGGGAAGAGGATCTGCCCGCCCGCATTGCCGCAGCACAAACCGCAACAGTGCATCCGCTGCGTATGTTGGCATCGCGCCAGGATGCGCCAGCCGTGGAAGCACTTGCGATCAACGAGGTTTCCCTGCTGCGTGAAAGCCGGCAGGCCGCGAAAATTCGCATCATCATTGATGACAAGGTTCGCCTGGCGGAACTGATTTGCGATGGCGTGCTGGTCAGCACCCCGGCCGGCAGCACTGCCTATAATCTTTCCGCGCATGGGCCGATTGTGCCGCTGGGTGCCAATCTGCTGCCGCTGACGCCGATTTCAGCCTTCCGTCCCCGGCGCTGGCGCGGCGCGCTGCTGCCGGCCGAAGCCGTGGTGGTGTTTGAAATTCTTGATCCGGATAAGCGCCCGGTTGCAGCTGTTGCGGATTATACCGAAGTGCGTGAGGTCACCCGTGTTGAGGTGCGCGAAGCGCGCGATGTGTCCCTGACCCTGATGTTCGACCCTGATCATGGGCTTTCGGAACGCATCATCGCAGAGCAATTCACGGTGTGAGCGCGCCGCAGCGCATTCCTGACCGCCTGTTATTCTGGGGCACAGCGATCACCCAGCTGGTCGGTTGGGGGACCTTGTTCATTCCCTTCCAATTGACCGTAACCCCCATGGAAGCGGAGCTTGGCTGGTCGCGGGTATTGCTTTCGGGGGCTTTTACCGCAGGCCTATTGGTTTCAGGCTTGGCGGCGATACCGGCAGGGCGCTGGCTTGATGAACACGGGCCACGGGCCTTGATGACAGGCGGCGCGCTGATGGGCGCCTTGCTGCTGATCTGCTGGAGCCAGGTGACGCATCCCATCGCCTATGTCGTGATCTGGCTTTTGCTGGGCGTCACGCATGCCACCTGTTTATGGGGGCCAGCCATGGCGGTGGTGGTGGCTGAAGCGCGCGATGTTACGCGCACCATCACCGCCATTACGCTGATCACGGGCTTCACCGGCACTATTTTCATCCCGCTGGTGGAAGGGCTGATCGCGCTGTTCGGCTGGCGCCATGCGCTTTTGGTGCTGGCGGCCATGCAGGGCGCGGTTGCCGTGCTGACTGGCTATATGCTGCGCCACGCCGGACCACCGCCCCGCAAAGCGGAAGGCGCCATCAGCACCGGGCTTTGGCAGCGCCTGAAAAACCGCGCCTTCCTGGCGCTTGCGCTGTGTTTTGCCGCGCATGCCTTTATTGGCACCGGGCTTGGTGCTCATCTTATTCTGTTGCTGCGCGAACGTGGCTGGCCGGAAGCCACGGTATTATTGTTGGCGGCCGCGCATGGGCCAGCACAAGTCACCGCGCGCATGGTGCTTTTCACCCTGGGGCGCGGCGTGCCCATGCGCCGCGTCGGGCGGCTGGCCACCTTGCTGCTGCCGATCGGCATGACGCTGTTTGCCATTGCGCCCGATAATCTTTTCCTGACCATTGGCTTTGTCATGGCCTGGGCCGTGGCGGATGGGCTTTTGACCATTGTGCGCGCCGCCGGAGTGGCGGAAATCATGGGCCGCGATGGTTTTGGCGCGGTTTCTGGCGCCTTGTCGGCCTTTGCGGTGCTGCCGCGTACCGCAGCCCCCTTGCTACTGGCCCTGGTATGGGATGCAGCGGGCGGCTACGCGCCTGTGCCCTGGCTATTGCTCGGCATCGCCGTGCTAGCCATGGTAAGTTTTTACGTCGCTTCGCGGGAACACGCTGCCCGAGGCCCTTAGAGCGTGTTGCGTTCACATGGCTTCACGCAACCCGCTCCAGGTCGTTGTTTTTCGA
>JBDKIR010000037.1:0-7179 GCA_039797035.1 Pseudomonadota bacterium
CAATTTCTTCCAGGATTAGCGCTGTATCCAGAATGGAAAGGCCAAGCCCGCCATATTCTTCCGGCACTGACATGCCAAGCACGCCAAGCCCGGCAAGCTTTTTGATATTCGGCCAGGGAAAGGTGCCATCCATCCATTTCGGCGCATCCTGCTTGAATTCCGTCTGCGCCAATTGCCGCACCGCCGCGATCATTTCTCGCTGTTCGGTGCCGATCTTGAATTCCATCATGGGTGTTTCGCTCTTCCTCGAGACAATGAATGAGTTTACTGCGTGTCTAGTCGTTTTCGGTCTTTAATTGGTCAAGCGCGCCTTTCAGCGCGGATTGGAAAACGCTGACATCGGAACCATAGCAAAGGCAGCGGAAACCATGTGCGCGCCAGCCGCGCACCATATCCAGCCCCGCCCCGAGAACACCGGCCGGTTTGCCCTGTGCCGCACATGCGGCAAGAAACCGCGCCAAAGCGGCCTGAAAGCGCGGATGGTCGAATTGCGCAGTTATGCCAAGGGAATCGCTCAAATCATAATGGCCGAACCAGCCGAGATCGATACCCGGAACCGCCATGATGTCTTCAACATTGTCGATCCCCTTGGCGGTTTCGATCAAGGGAATGACCATGACCCGTTCATTCTCGGCCCGCATGCCGGCCCGTACATCAAGCCCCGCGTAATCATCATGCGCATAGCCAAACCCAACGCCGCGCCGGCCTTCCGGACGATAGCGACACCAGGCGGCCAATTCTTCCGCCTGGGCGCGTGTTTCCACCATGGGTTCCATGATCCCCATGGCGCCCGCATCCAGCAAAGGCGCAATCAAATGATAGGCATGGCCAGTCACCCGCACCAAAGGCACCACGCCGGAATTTCGCGCATAAGCGAATTGCGGCTTCAGCGCATCAATCCCCATGCCGCCATGTTCCATATCAAAAATGACATAGGCGGCACCGGCATTGGCCAGAATCTGACACAAGCCCGGTGTCAGAAACTCGGTCGCCATAATGCCATAGACAGTCTGGCCTTGGCGCAGCGCGGCGCGGACAGGGTTCGCGCGCATCAGGTCAATGTCATGCCGGCATAGCCTTTGGCGGCCACTTCATCGCATTTGGCGCGATAGGCTGGCGCGCCACCCTGGTATTGCAGGATGCGGCGCACATTCTTGCCATCCACGTTATGGTTGATGCCAGTCGCCCAGGAATCGATCTGCGCATAAAGCAGACCTTCCGCCAGGTTTTCGATGTGGTGCGACCATTCGGCTTCGGCCGCTTCGGTGGCTTCAAAGCGCGTGAGGCCCTGATCACGCACATGGCGCATCAGATCCGTCACCCATTCAACATTCTGTTCAATGCAGCGCGGAATATTACAGCGGGTGGAGGCATTATGCGGCCCGACAATGGTCAGCATATTGGGAAAACCCGCCGATTGCAGGCCAAGATAGGTTTTCGGCCCATCCGCCCATTTATCCTTCAAGCGTTGGCCGCCAACACCACGAATATCGATCCGATCAAAGGCGCCCGTGATGGCGTCAAACCCGGTCGCGTAGATGATCATGTCGAATTCATATTCGGTATCGCTGGTCTTGATGCCTTTTGGCGTGATGCGTTCAATCGGCGTTTCGTTGATATCAACCAGCTTCACATTCTCGCGGTTATAGGCCTCATAATATCGGGTTTCGAGCGGGACGCGCCGCGTGCCGAAGCCATGGTTCTTGGGAATGAGTTTTTCTGCTACCGCCGGATTCTTCACCCTTTGGCGTATCTTGCGCGCGATGAAATCGCTGATCAGCGCATTGGCCTTGGGGTCGGTCAGGATATCGCGGAAATTCGCCTGCCAGATGCCAAAGCCAGGTTCCGCATAGCGTTTTTCCCAAAAGGCTTCGCGTTCTTCTTCGGTGACTTCAAAAACACTGCGCGGGTCCGCATTATGGATATAGCAGCCGGGTGTGGTGCGCAGCAGCGCGAATAGCGCGGGATAATTACCCTTGATCTGGCGTTGTTCTTCTTCGGAAATCGGGCGGTTATGCAAGGGCGCGCACCAATTGGGCGTGCGCTGGAATACGGTGAGGGAGCCGACTTCACCTGCGATGGTTTGAATGACCTGCACGCCGGTGGAACCGGTACCGATAATGCCAACCCTTTTGCCCGCGAAACTGATCGGTTCATGCGGCCAGCGATAGGTATGAAAGGCTTCCCCTTTGAAGCTTTCCACGCCCGGGATACGCGGCATGGTATCGGCCGAAAGCGGGCCCAGCGCTGTGATCAGGAAACGGCAATGGTGCTGGCTGCCATCATCAAGACCGACCTGCCAGCCTGTCGAAGCCTCATCAAAATGGGCGCTGACGACGCGGCTATTGAAGCGGATATGCCGCTTCAGATCGAATTTCGCGGCGACATGTTGCAGGTAGCGCAGGGTTTCCGGCTGGGGGGCGAAATGCTCGCTCCAGCTCCATTCCTGCAACAACTCCTCGGAAAAGGAATAGCCATAGGTATAGCTTTCCGAATCAAACCGCGCACCCGGATAGCGGTTCCAATACCAGGTGCCGCCGACATCGCTGCCGGTTTCAAAAACCTGCACCGAATAGCCAAGCTCACGCAGCCGAAAGAGCTGATAAAGCCCCGAAATGCCGGCACCAATGATGATCACATCATGGTCAGTTTCCGTCATCGCGCCGCGCTGCGGCATCGGGTTGGTCATGTCATTCATCGCGTTCACTCCCTTGGGCCGGTTGGCGCTTGCGGCGGCAGGGGGCGCGGCAGGCATTGGGGGCGGCGCGGTGCCGTAATCCAAGCCTTGGCGACCCCTGGGCTTGCGTGCCGGGCCGTAGGGGAGTGAGTATTCCCCCAAACGAGGAAGACGCCAATGCCAACACGCCTTTTTTCCCCTTTCACCTTGCGTGGTCTGACTTTGCCCAATCGCATCGTGGTGTCCCCCATGGCGCAGTATTCCGGCACCACCACTAATGAGGCGACGGATTGGCACTTGATGCATTACGGAAATTTTTCAGTTTCCGGTTCGGGGCTGGTGTTTCTTGAGGCGACGGCAGTGGAACCGCGAGGCCGCGTTGGGCGCTTCGATCTTGGCCTTTGGAATGATGCGCAGCAGGAAAGCCTGGCCCGGGTCATTGGTTTTTGCCGGAATTACGGGCAGGCCAAACTGGCTATCCAATTGGCCCATTCTGGCCGCAAGGGCTCCACAGCGCAGCCCTGGATGGGGGGCAAATATATCGGCCCCGATGAAGGTGGCTGGCTGCCTATCAGCCCCGGCGATATTGCCTTTCCGGGCCGCCCAGCACCGCGCATGCTGGATGCCGCCGGCATGGCGGAAGTAAAGGATTACTTCGTACAGGCCACCAGGCGGGCCGATGCACTCGGCATTGATTTGGTCGAACTGCATTCGGCGCACGGATATTTGCTGCATTCCTTCCTGTCGCCGCTATCCAATAACCGCAATGATGAATATGGCGGCGATATCACCGGGCGGATGCGTTTCCCGCTGGAGGTTTTTGCCGCCATACGCGCGGTCTGGCCGAAGGAAAAGCCGCTCGGCGTGCGGGTTTCCGCAACGGATTGGATCGAAGGCGGCTGGACCCTGCAGGATAGCGTGGTCTATGCGCGGGAATTGAAGAAACTCGGCTGTGATTTCATCTGCGCTTCCTCTGGCGGTAGCAGCCCAGACCAGCAGATTGATGTCGGGCCGGGCTATCAGGTGCCCATGGCGCGGCGCATTCGTGAGGATGCAGAAATTCCGACTATCGCAGTCGGGTTGATCAATGAACCGGCACAGGCCGATCAGGCGATCCGCGATGGTGCGGCGGATTTGATCGCGATTGGCCGGGGCATGAGCTATAACCCGCGCTGGGCTTGGCATGCGGCTGAGGTGCTGCGCGACCAGGCGGCCTTTCCGCCGCAATATGCCCGCAGCCATCCTTCCATGCGCTTTGGTGATTTCACCAAGATTGCGCCACCCCGCTGAAGCAAGCCCTTGACGCAAGGCCAGGTAAGTCAGAGCCTTGCCGTCAAAGAATAATCAGGCCCGAAAAGGCCCTGAAGAGATAATGAGGAATGTCATGAAGCTTGGATTTATCGGCCTTGGAAATATTGGCGGTGTCATGGCGCGGCGCCTGGTGAAGGCGGGCCATGCGCTGCTGGTGCATGATCTTGATGCCAAGGCGGTGGCATCCCTTACGGCCATGGGCGCCACGGCTGCCAGCAGCGCGCGCGATGTGGCTGATCGTTGTGATGCCGTGCTGCTCAGCCTGCCAACGCCGGCGGCGGTTGAAGCGGTCGCGCTTGGCGCGGATGGCTTGGTGCAGGGCAGCATGGCGAAGATCGTGGTCGATCTTTCCACCACCGGTCCCACGGTGGCGCGCCGCGTGGCGGAAGGGCTGGCGGCGAAGGGCATTCATTTGATTGATGCGCCGGTCAGCGGCGGCGTATCTGGCGCGGAAGCCGGCACCCTGGCCATCATGACTTCCGGCGATGAGGCTTCGCAAAAGGCGGTAGAGCCGGTGTTGAAGAAGATTGGCCAGAACATCTTCTACATGGGTGCCGAACCTGGCCTCGGCCAGACCATGAAGCTGGTCAATAACGTGATCCTGGCCAGCAATACCCTGGCATGCATGGAAGGCATGGTGTTGGGCGCCAAGGCCGGGCTTGATACCAAGCTGATGTTCGAGGTGCTGAATGCGTCCAGCGGGCGGTCCTACATGTCTGAAAAGCGCGTGCCGCAAGCCATTACCGAACGCGCGCAAGGCTTCCCGGTGCGTTTCGCCGCCGGGCTCATGCAGAAAGATGTGAAGCTCTGCCTGGAAGAAGCCGAACGTTTCGGCGTGCCGATGTGGATCGGCCCGGCGGCGCGCCAATACCTGGCCATGGCCTTGGCGCTGGGTTCGGGGCCAGAGGATTTTGTTTCCACCATTCAGCATATGGAAAAGCTGGCTAGGGTTGAAGTGCGGGCCACGCCCAAGGAAACCGGCGGCTGAGGCCAGGCAAACAACAATCGCGGCAGGAGGAAGCAGAGATGGAATTCGGCATTCTGATGACGAGCCACCCCAACCCGGTGGAAGAACCCTATCCGCATCAGGGCGTGACAGCGCGCACGACCGAGGAAATTCTGCGCGCCGAAGCGCTTGGCTATGATACCGCCTGGATCGCTGAACATCATTTCAGCACCACCTACGGCATCATGCCGGATTGCTTTGTCTATATGTCCTACCTTGCCGCGCGCACGAGCCGTATCAAGCTGGCGGCGGGCGTGATTACGCTGCCGCTTTATGACCCGATCCGCGTGGTGGAAAATACGGCTTTTGTTGATGTGCTTTCCAATGGCCGCGTCATGCTGGGGCTTGGCAGCGGTTACCGACCCTATGAATTTGAAGGCCTGGGCAAGGATTTCGAATCCCGCCGCGATATCGTTGAAGAAAGCGTCAAGCTGATCTTCGATGGCTTCCATCGTCGGCGCTGGACGCATGATGGCAAATTCTTCAAAGGCAAGGTGGAAGGGCAGTATGAAATGCTGCCCGTCCCGGTCCAATTGCCGCATCCGCCGCTTTACATGGCTGGCGGCACGGATCGTTCCATTGCCTATGCCGGGCGCAATGGCTTTGGCCTGATGCTGAGCACGCTGCCCGGTATGGAAACTCTTGCAGCGCAAACCCGTTTATATCGGGAAGCGCTGGCGACGGCACCTTTGCCGCAGCGCAATAACCCGGCGGCTGGGCATATTGATATCGCGCGCATGGTCTATGTTGCCGATACGGATGAGCAGGCCCGGGCCGATACGGAAGAACATATTCTGCGCCATATCCAGAACTTCAACAGTTCCGGCACCAGCGGCTATCTGGGCACTGTTTCCGAAAAGGGGCAGGGGCTGGATTACGCGAGCCTTGCGGAGACAACCATTCTGCATGGCAGCCCGGCCACCGTGATTGCCCGGCTGCGCGCCTTGCAGGCCAAGACCGGCATGACCAGCCTGTTGCTGCATTACCCGCCCTATTACGGGCATGATAAAATTTTGCGCAGCCTGACCCTGTTTGCGGAGCATGTGATCCCGGCCTTCCGCCCGCCCGCGAGCCGTGCGGCAGCGGAATAGGCACATGGACGTCCGGCCGCGCTTCGGTTAGGAAAAGCGCCGGCGAAAAACGCCTAGTCAATGGGGAGAAACATCATGACCATTCAAAGACGCTCGGTTCTGGCGACCGCCGCTGGTGGCGCGGCGCTTGGTGGATTGCCCTGGCGCAGTGCACGTGCCCAGGCCGCGAATACCATCAAGATCGGCATTCTTACCGATATGTCTGGCACCTTCCGCGACATTAACGGCCCGACCACGGTGGCTTGTGCGCGGCTTGCGGTGCAGGAATTTGCCGCCCGTGGCTTTAACGTGGAAACCGTCGTGGCGGATCACCAGAACCGCCCGGATGTCGCGCTCAATATCGCGCGCCAATGGTATGATCGTGACGGCGTGGATATGACGCTGAGCCTCGCGGCTTCCTCCGTGGCTTTGGCCGTGGCGGAACTCACGCGCGAAAAGAACAAGGTCACCATCCCGACCTCAACCGCGACATCGGATATGACCGGGCGCGCCTGCACGGCGAATACGGTGCATTGGTCCTATGATACATTCATGCTCGGCAAATCCACCGGTGGTGCGACCGTGCGTGCGGGTGGCGATACCTGGTTTTTCATCACCGCCGATTATGCTTTCGGCCATTCGCTGGAACGTGATACCACCGCTTTCGTGCAAGCGGCGGGTGGGCGCGTGATTGGTTCTGTGCGCACACCCTTCCCGGGTACAACGGATTTCTCGTCCTTCCTGCTGCAGGCGCAGGCTTCGCGCGCCAAGGTGATTGGCCTTGCCAATGCCGGCACGGATACAATCAACTGCATCAAGCAGGCGGCGGAATTCGGCATTACCCGGCGCGGCACCAAGCTTGCCTCCATGTTGATGTTCCTGCCCGATGTCCATGCGCTTGGCTTGCAGACGGCGGCAGGCCTGGTTTGCACGGAAACCTTCTATTGGGATTTGAATGATCGTACGCGCGCCTTTTGGCGTCGCGCCCAGGCAGTAGCCGGTCAGGTAGCCATCGGCATGAGTCACGCCGGCGATTACTCTGGCACGCTGCACTACTTGAAGGCAGTGGCGGATCTTGGTCCGCAGGCCGCCAAGGCAAGCGGCGCCGAGGTCGT
>JBDKIR010000038.1:0-4663 GCA_039797035.1 Pseudomonadota bacterium
GCGCCGGAAAAATCGCATTCCATGAAGATATTATCGAGAATCTCTGCCCCGGCAAAACGTATCTGCGGCATGCGGCATTTCAGGATCATGGCCTGGGATAATCTGGCCCGGGACATGTCAACCCCGGCACCTTCCATTTCCATCCACATGCCATCGGCAAAGCGCGCAGCCGTGAAGCGGGTTTGGTCCAGCTTGGCGCTGCAAAAATTGGCGCCTTCCAGATTGGCGCCGGAAAACTCCGCCCCTGCCAGCTTGGCTTCGGTAAACACCGCGCCTTTCAGATTGGCATTGGCGAATTGCGCGCCTTGCAATTCGGCCCTTTCCCAGAAGGTCTCAGTCAAATCCTGACCAGGCAGAGACAAGTTTGGCATCTTGATGCCGGCAAAGTCGCGCCCCGCCAAACCTTCCGGCGTGGCGCGCAATTCATCGATCAGGCGCTGCAAGCGTGATGCAAAGCCGCTATCCCAGGCGAATTCCTCCACGGTCGGACCGGGTGAAAGGCGCCGCAAATCGGCGAAGGCATTGCCGCTCGCCAAATCCTCCACCTGCTTTTTCGCTTGCGCCAATTTGGCTTCAATCTCGGCCCTGGTGGGCGGGGCGCTGGAAGCGCCGGCGGGTGTGAAGCGTTCGGTCAGCGCCTTGATGGCTTCGCCGGGCGGCAGATGCGCCAAATCAGGGAAAGACTTCCCGAGACCTTCACTGATCTTGCTGCGGGCTTCCGCGAGCTTTTCGGTGATGTCGGGCGAAGCCTCGGCAGCTTCACCGAATTCGGCGCCCGAAAGCAGCGCATCAAGGTCCGGCAGGGAAGTGTCACCCCCCTTGGCCTTTTGCGACCGAATGGCCTCTCGCGCGGCTTCCGTTTCCGGGGTGCCATCGGGCGGTAGGATATTGGCCGGATCATCCAACATCGATAGATCCGGCAATTCCATTTCATTGAACGCCTTTACCGCCGGGTGGCGGCTGATATCCCGGCGTAGCCGTGCTTCCAGGTTCAGCCAGACTTCTTCCGCATCTGGCTCCGGCCGCGCGAGGGCTGCGGCGATTTTCTCCCGCGCCTGATCGCGAATATCGCTTGGCGTATCTTCGGGCAGGGCTTCCGCGAGCAGCGCATCCACATCGCGCGCCTTACGAATACTGGCGGCCGCTTCCAGCATTTCCGGCGGTGCTTCGGTTTCTGGTGCTTGGCGATTTTCCGCCGCGGCCAGCAGATGATCCACCCCCGCCATATCCAGAAGCGCGCCCGGCCCGCCTATGCGTACCGCTTCCGCCTTGCCTTCCAGATCCGCGAATTGCTTATCGGCGAATTCCCAGATCTCGCCGAGGTCGATATCGAGTTCTTCGATATCTTCTTCTGTCACAATCGGGAATTCAGGCAATTCCGGCGCGGGTTGCCGTGGCAGGGCGCCGGGCTGCAAGCCGGCTTGGCGTTCGGCCTGCTTCAGCATGACATCCTGCGCCAGCGCAGACTTGGCGATGATTTCTTCCCGCTTGCGTTTGCGCGCAGCTTCGCGGCGGGCGATTTCTTCCTTGGTGCGTTCCGGCTTCAGCGGGCTTTCCCGCAGCAAATAATGCCCCTTCGTGGCGTCGTCTGTGCGCAGGCGCAATTGTTCGCGGTAATGATCCACCGGGCGCGGCGGATCCGAGAGCCTTTCATAGCCCATCATCACCGTGGCGATGTCCTTGCCATCGGGATCGGTCACGGGATGCAGGCCGCGATAAATCAGGCAGCCCAGCCCAGCATCGGGGAAGAGCCACACCGTATCAATCCGCATGGCGATTTCATGTGCGGAGAGCGTGCCATCTGCATTGCGTTGCTGGACAAAACTGCGCACGCGCATGCCGGGCAGGCGGCTGCGCCAGGGTTCCGGGTTATGTCGGAAGCCGGCCAGAATGATTTCTTCTTCACCGCTGAAGAAGCCTTGCAACCATTGTTGCGGCTGTGCGGCCTGAAACAGGCGCATATCAGCATCCGGCGGCAGGCCGGGATGCCAATCACGCAAATAATTGCTGTCATAAGTGCCGGCCATACGCATGCGCGATGGGGCCGCGACATCCACCGGGCCGGTCAGGATTGGCGGCGGCATGTCAGCTATTTCGCGCAGTGGCCGATCTGGATCTTCCAGATTGGGTAAGATCGCTGGTGCGCGCGCCTGCAGCAAGGCCGCGGCGCCATGCCCGCGCCCGGCGGGATTTTCGGCATAACTCGCCCCGCCAAAGGCACGCGACGGGCCCATGGGCATTTCCGTGAAAAGGGCGGCTTCGGTCGGGTAAATGCCGCCGCGCGCTTCCACCCATTGCCGATCACCAAAAACCCGCCAGCGCCGCGTGATGGGCCCAACACGGAAGCCCACATCCATGACCCGCACAGCCTGCCCATGCGGCGCGCGCGCCGTGCCCAGCAGCAAGACCTCGCCCTGCGGCTTTGGCATGGCCTGGTCCAGAATGGCGCCATCCAATAACGGCGCTGCCGCCTTCCAGAAGGCGGGTTCGAATGTCAGCCGTGTCGGGTCATCCAAGCGGAAGGGCGCCACGGCACCGAGCGCGAAGATATGGCGCCGCCTGAGATAGGCAACGCGGGAGAGGATGCCGAGGGAGAGCGGCTTGAGGATGAGCATCGTTCGATCAGCCTTTGATCCTGCGATCTAAAATATTTTCGTACGGCAAAGCCGAAAAACACCGCAGGCAATTGAGGAAATAACTGCGTGCTGGGCGATTTCTGTGGTCGTACAAAACACACTACGACTAGGAGGGCTGGTGCCTGAAACGGGAGGCATTTTTATAATAATCATGTGAATAATGCCACCAACTTGGCCCAGATACCCGGCCCCCCTGCATTGGCGTTGACGCCGGTCGAAGTTGCCTGCGTGCCGTTCGCTTGAGCCGAAGTAGCAGTAGAAGACGCTTTCATAGCGGCCAATTTAGTCTCAATTGTCTTTATGTAGGCTTCGTACATTACTCCTCCAAGTGTGTTAGTTTTCCATTCCATCTCTGTTGCCGCGCGGACCTTGAGACCAATGCCTGTTGCATATTCGACTGTTAAAGGACACCAAGCATAATCCATTTTTAGAGCGCCTACATAAAATTCTAATACAGCCCCGGCAGAAATACCCAAAGTGGGGCCTGCGTATATATTGAAGTCGGCGCCGAGTGTCATGGACGCGGACGCACCAACAGTGTAGCAAGCCTCGCTGGCAAAATTTTTTGTAAAAGTATTCCCATAATTTATTTCTCTGACCTGACCATGATTCGTTGAGTTTGTGTCTCCCCAGTTTATTTCTGTTGTGTTTGCAAAACTTACTTCTGTATCAGTTAATTTTGAATCTTGGCTCATAGTTTTATTTGCAGACATCTCAATCTTGCCGCCGGCACGAATGATAATGTCGCCTGCTGCGTAAATCTCTAAATTACCACCCGCTAGATGCTGTACATCACCTGATGCGGCTGTGTAAAAATTTTCGGATCGGAGAGTGGTGTTGCGCGCCGATTGGAGAACAATTTCTCCTTCGCTATTAAATCCCGTATTTCGTCCAATATTGGCATAAAAATCACCGTCAGTATTGGTGTAGATACCGTTACTATAGTTAAACAAATCCTCGGTTTCGGTCTCGTTGACAGGCACTGCTTCTAGTGCAGGCCTCATCAAAGTTACCTCGGCCGTAGCGCCTGAACCGCCGCCACCGGAAATGGTTACTGTCGGCTTGCTCGTGTAGCCTGTTCCGCGATTTGAAATAATGATCGAGGTTACTTTTCCTTTTACTATTGTGGCGCTAGCGGTCGCCCGTGTGCCATTGGTTTTGTTTGGCGCGGAAATGGTGACATTAGGTGGAGTTTTATAGTCGGATCCAGCTTTTGTGACTTCAATACCTTCAATGGAGTCATAGATGGGTGTCCCATCCGGATTCAATTTTGGGGCGTTTTCTGTTTTCGCCGGTTTCTTAGGTTCAGAGGTTGTGACCTCGGAGTTTTCTTTGAGTGGCGGGTTCAAAGTGCCGCTCATGTCTGCAATCTTCGCTGGGTTTGCAGCTTCTGCTTTGGTTGAAATTTCTGGCCAATCAATTGATTGTATTGGCAGATGTCCAATGACCTTTGGTTGCTGCATTTTTGCTGGTTCAGTGGTGCCGGGGTTGGTGCCGTATCGTACGTAACTCCCGTCGAGTGCGCTATATATGCGGACGTAAGTCTCATTTGTATTGTCATCGACCGGCATGAAAGCAGAAGGGCTCTCCAGATGCGCTAATGGCGCTGAATTGTCGTCAGCGCCCGTCGTTGACTTAACACCGAAAGCATTTGGCGTTCCAAGGGGCGCTACCGGCCCATAGGCGCTTTGCGTTGACACATTATTTGACGCTGCTGTTCCGCCACCAACACGGCCACCGCCACCATTTCCATCTGCGCCCATTTCAAACCCCATGCCGGTACGCGTCACCATACGATTGCGGAGCGAGTTTTCGCGGGTGACGACGCTCTTGGTGCGCGGATTGGGCACAGCGCCCAGGATGACCGGCCGGTTCGGGTCGCCATTGACGCAGGCCACCACCACCTCGGTATCCGGGGCGAGGGGGAAATGCATGCCATCGCCATCACCGCCAAAGGGAGAAGCCATGCGCACCCATTGGGAACCCTTGCCATCCGGTGTGTCGGAATTGTCAAAAGGCACGCGCAC
>JBDKIR010000039.1:0-3714 GCA_039797035.1 Pseudomonadota bacterium
CTTTTCACCAAGGGGCGGCATCGTGCGCGCATTCGCGGCTTCCTCACCGTGGATAGCCCGCAGGTGGAAGGCATTGTCAGCGGCGGCGTGGGGTCCAAGCGCTATCGCGTCACCTTCCAGGGCCCGGGCGGGCATTCCTATGCCGCTTTTGGCCTGGTGAACCCGATGTATGCCATGGCGGAATGCGCGCGCGGCCTTGCTGCCGTGAAGGTGCCCGATAGCCCGCCCACCACGCATTGCGTGAGTGTTGTCTCGGGCGGCACCTCGATCAATGCCATCGCCAATCGCGTGACGATCGAAGTTGATTTGCGCTCCGCCTCGGCCAAGGAACTCGCCAAGCTGGATCTGGCATTTCTCGAAATTGTCGATCTTGCCGTGGCGGCCGAAAACGCCGCGCGGTCCACGGCCAATGGCGCCATCACCGCCGATATCCAGCCGGTTGGTGATCGCCCCGCGGGGGAAACGCCGGCGGGGCATCCGATCCGCGCCTTGGCGGCAGCGGCGGTGACCGCGGAAGGGTATCGGCCGAGCTTCGAATGGTCTTCGACGGATGCGAATATTCCGATGTCGCTCGGCATTCCGGCGCTCAAGATTGGCGCGGGTGGGCGCGGCGGGCGGGCGCATTCGCTGGATGAATGGCTGGATGTGGAACCGACCGAAGTCTTGCGCGGCATGCGTTCCAGCCTGGCGGCCATTCTGGCCATCGCGGGCATGGAAGGCATTGGCTAGAGCAAATCACGTTCAGGTGGCATCATCTAAACGGGTAAAGATGCTCGACAAACAACGAACGAGAGCGGGTTGCGTGAAGCGATGCGAACGCAACACGTTCTGGGCAAACGCGCCGCCATTCGTGATGCGCCGCCTGCGCCAAAACAAGAGCGAAGGTTGAAGCAGCACCCTATCTAGGGCGGCATGGAAACACCGCTCAACATCGCCTTTCGCGATATCGAATCCTCCCCCGCGCTGGAAGCGCGTATTCGTCGTGAAGCCGCACATCTCGCGCGCCGTGCACCGCGCATGACGCGCCTTGATGTGGTGCTGGAAGCGCCGCATCGGCACCATCACCAGGGCCTGTTATGGCGTGTGCATATCCGCGCCAGCCTGCCCGGCGGAGAAGTGGTGGTGAACCACGAAAGCCCACGCGACCATGCCCATGAAAGCGCCTTGGTCGCCTTGCGCGATGCCTTCCGTGCGGCGGAACGCCAGCTGGAACGCCAGCGCGAAAAGCAGGAAGGCGATATCAAAACCCACGCCATGCCCCCCATCGGCCGCGTGACGCAATTGGTCCCCAAGGCCGATCACGGCTTCATCACGCTGGAGGATGGTCAGGAAGTCTATTTCCACCGCCACGCCGTTGCGAATGAAGGGTTTGATCGCCTTTCCATCGGTGAGGCTGTGACCCTGGTGCTCAGCGAAGGCCATGAAGGGCCGCAGGCGAGCCTGATACGCCCCCTGCCCCATAACCCCGGCGCCTGACCCATGGGCGAACAAATCACGGCGGCTGAAATCCGGGCCATCCTGGGGCCGGTGGATGATGTGCTGCTGGTCGAGATCTCACGCACTGGCGCCAATGCTGCCGAGGTGCAGGAAGCCTTTATTCGGCTGGAAGGCGATGAGGCGTTGGGCAAGCAAGCCCGCCGCAGCGCCAGCGATACGGTGCGTGCCGTCATGGCCCTGTTGCTTGCGGCGGAATTGCCGATCACCAACCACGACTAGCCACCCCGCCTGGACTTCGCCCCTTTGCTGGCGAATATGGGCCCACAAGGGCCGAGTCGCGCCCGCCAAAGGGGAAGCAAGAACATGGCTGGTCATGGGCATGGTGGGGATCATGGTGGTGAGGGTCATAAGGGCGTCGCGCTGCTGATCGCGGTGTTGGCGCTGTTCCTGGCCATTGCCGAAACCGGGGCCAAAAGCGCCCAGACCGAGGCTTTGGCCAAGAATGTGGAAGCGGCCAATCTTTGGGCCTTTTTCCAGGCGCGCAGCATCCGCCAGACCACGGTGCGCACCGCTGCGGAACAGGCCGCGCTGGGGCTTGGCGCGGCGACAGAGGAACAAAAGGCTGGCATCCAGCGGCAGATCGATAATTGGCGCGGCGCGGCCAATCGCTGGGAAACCGAACCCGAAACCGGCGAAGGCCGGCGGGAATTGATGGCACGGGCCCGGGCGGCAGAGGCCAAGCGCGACACGGCGAGTGCCGCCTATCACAATTACGAAATCGGCTCCGCGGCCTTTCAGGTGGCCATTGTCCTGGCATCCGCTTCCATCATCACCGGCGTGACCCTGCTTGCTTTCATTGCCGGTGGCCTTGGCGTGGTGGGGCTGGTGCTGACCGGCTTTGCCTTCTGGGCCCCGAACGCCTTGCATTTGTTCTGAACCGGTCCAGGCGAGCGCCCCGGCAGGCATGGCGGGGCGGCGGCTGCCAGGGGCTTCTTGCGAAGCGCCAAACGATCCCGCCCGGCCCAAAACGCCGCCGGGACAGCGCCCCCTTGTTTTCTGACTTCACAAGCGTGGCGCGCCGGGCCATCACATCACCATCATGACCGCTGCCGCCCCCCTTCTCCCCCCCGAACGCGCCGCCCAGCTTGCCGCCGAATTCGGCCTGAAGCCCGATGAATATGAACGGGTGCTCGCCATCCTTGGCCGGGCGCCGCGCCTGGCTGAGCTTGGCCTGTTTAGCGTGATGTGGTCGGAGCATTGCTCCTATAAATCATCGCGCGTGTGGCTGAAGGAACTGCCGACCAAGGCGCCCTGGGTGATCCAGGGCCCCGGTGAGAATGCCGGCGTGATTGATATCGGCGAAGGCTTGGCCGCGGTTTTCAAAATGGAAAGCCACAACCACCCATCCTACATCGAACCCTATAATGGCGCGGCGACAGGTGTGGGCGGCATTTTGCGCGATGTCTTCACCATGGGCGCGCGGCCGATTGCCAATTTGAATGCGCTGCGCTTTGGCGCGCCGGATGCGCCGCGCATGAAGCGCATCATTGATGGTGTGGTGCGCGGCATTGGTGGTTACGGGAATTGTGTGGGCGTACCGACCGTGGGTGGGGAAGTGAATTTCCACCCGCGCTACAATGGCAATCCTCTGGTCAATGCCATGACGGTTGGCATTGCGCGCACTGATCGGATTTTCACCGCCAAGGCCACCGGCATTGGCAATCCTGTTGTCTATGTCGGTTCCAAGACCGGGCGCGATGGCATCCATGGCGCCACCATGGCGAGTGCGGAATTCAGCGCCGATTCGGAAGAAAAGCGCCCCACGGTGCAAATCGGCGATCCCTTTGCCGAAAAGCTGCTGATCGAAGCCTGCATGGAATTGATGGCAACCGATGCGATTGTCGCCATTCAGGATATGGGTGCTGCGGGCCTCACCAGTTCCAGCGTGGAGATGGCCGGCAAGGGCGGCATGGGCATTGAGCTTGAATTGGAAGCCGTGCCGCAGCGCGAAGAAGGCATGTCGGCTTATGAGATGATGCTCTCGGAAAGCCAGGAACGCATGCTGATGATCCTGAAGCCGGGCCGTGAGGCCGAGGCCGAGGCGATTTTCCGCAAATGGGAATTGGATTTCGCCGTGATCGGCAGGCTGACCGATACCGGGCGCATCGTGATCCGCCATAAGGGCGTGCTGGAAGCGGATATCCCCTTGGCGCCTTTGGAATCCGAAGCGCCGCTCTATCGCCGCCCGACGGCGGAAACGCCGAAGCAGCCGGTGCT
>JBDKIR010000040.1:0-2704 GCA_039797035.1 Pseudomonadota bacterium
AAGCCTGGCGCGTGATGGGCTTGCAGCAGGTTGAACTGGTCATGCTTGGCTACAATACGCCGTCACTGAATATGGAAAATCGCGGCTTTGAGGCGCATCATTTGCGCGTCTTTCATAGCCATCTCTCCATTCAGGCGGGTTGCTACCAGAATTCCTGCTTTGCGGTCGCCACCGCCAAGGCCGGCACGGAAGATGGGCATGAGCTGTTCGGCCATTCCATCATTGTGAACCCGCAAGGGGAAATCATGGCGCAGGCAACGAGCTGGGGCGATGAATTGATTGTGGCGGAAGCGGACCTTGGCATGTGTGACCTTGGCCGCAAGACGATTTTCGATTTCGCGCGCCATCGCCGCCCGGAACATTATCAGCGCCTTGCCGAACAGGTGGGCAGCGTGGCGCCGGCGGAATGGAAAGGCGGGGCTTAAGGTCAGACCACAACAACACCCTCGCCCGCTGGCAGGATACCAAAGGGATCAAACACCAAGGGTGCGGCGCGAGAGAGTGCGGCCAGATCAAAAGCGCGATGCGGGGTGCCGAGGATGATCGCCTCCGCCCGCGCGCCATCTGGCATCCTGAAGCTTGTGCTGCGCGGCGTGGCTGACAGGGATTTCGGCGCGGTGCCGATCACCGGATCATGCCAGGCCAGCACAGCCCGCGCGTGATGCAATTGCCGTAGCAGGCGTAGCGGCGCGGCGGCGCGCAAATCCGCGACATCGGGCTTGTAGGTCACGCCCGCGACCAACACGCGCTTGCCTTCAAGATCTTCACCCAGCCGCGCGCGGATCTGTGCCATCACGCGCGCCACGCGCCCGCGATTGCGTGCCATGGCCTTGGCGAGCAAAGCGGATGGCGCACCCGCGCGCATCGCTTCCATTTGCAAAAAGGCCGGGTCCACCGGAATGCAATGCCCGCCCGCGCCAAGCCCCGGCCAGAAGGGCGAAAAGCCAAAGGGTTTGGTCGCTGCTGCCGCCACCACATCGCGTGTCGCGACCCCCAGCGCGGTAAAGGCCGCATGGAGTTCATCCATCAGCGCGATATTCACCAGCCGATAGGTGTTTTCCAAAAGCTTGGCGCATTCGGCGACCTCAGGGCTGCCGACAACTTCAATCTGATCGACCAGATGGCGCCAAAAACCCAAGGCACGGCGGAGCGAAGCCGGATCCGTGGCGCCCAGAAGCCGCGGAATGCTGCGCAATGGCGCGGCATGTGGACCGGGGTTTTCCCGTTCCGGCGAAACCGCAAGGAACACATCGCGCCCGATCTGCCAGCCCGCTTCGGTCAGCATGGCGCGGCATAATCCATTGGTCGCGCCTGGTTGGCAGGTGGATACAAGGCAAACCAAAGCCCCCGGCGCCAAAAAGCGCACCGCGATGCTGAGCGCCTGCCGCACCGCCGAAAGATCCGGCTGGCCGCGCGCATCCAGCGGCGTTGGCACGCAAATCAGCCAAATCGCCGCGCCGCGCAGATCCGCAGCATCACCCGTTGCCCGAAACCGGCCAGGGTGCCCCATTTCCGCCTGCTGCCGTGCCATGGGCAGCGGGTCATACCCCAGCACCTCATACCCCGCGGCAGCGGCGCCCAGGGCCAAGGGGCGCCCGACATACCCCAAGCCAAGCACCGCCACCCGGCCCCGGCTGAGTGGGGGCGGGCGCAATGGCAAAGGGCGTAAGAGCGTTGTGGACACATTCTTATGATTGTTTATTTTTTACAAAAATCAACCATAAGTTACGTGTCTTTTGGTTTTTTGCGGTCCATCACCCTTCAGGCGCCCGAAAACGGCGCCCGTAGCGGAGGATGGAGAGATGCTGCATCTGGTTGGCCACCCCCTGATCCAGCACAAGCTTTCCCGTATGCGGGAAAAGCAGTGCAGCGCGGCTGCCTTTCGCGGCTTGTTGCGGGATATCGCCATGCTGCTTGGGGCTGATGCGCTGGCTGATTTGCCGCTTGAAGCGCGTGAAATCGAAACGCCGCTGGAGCGCTGCTCAGCCCCCAGCCTGGCCGGCAAGCCGCCGATCTTTGCCCCGGTCCTGCGTGCGGGTATCGGGTTTCTCGATGGGATGCTGGCGCTGCTGCCGGAAGCGGGTGTCGCGCATATCGGTGTCTATCGCGACCATCAAACGCTGCAGGCGCATGAATACTACTTCAAGGCACCCGTCGATGTGGCGGAACGCCTGGTCATTCTGCTGGACCCCATGCTTGCCACCGGCAATTCCGCCATTGCCGCGCTGGATCGGCTGAAGGCCCATGGGGCGCGGCAGCTACGCTTTATCTGCCTGCTCGCCGCGCCCGAGGGCATTCAGCGCGTCAGATCAACCCACCCCGATGTGCCGATCTGGACCGCGGCGGTGGATGCAAGACTGGACGAACAGGGTTACATCCGACCGGGGCTTGGCGATGCGGGGGATCGCTTCTTCGGGACCTGATGGCAATTCAGGCCCTGCGTCCCCGCACGGCTTCAGATATGCAAGGCGCGGCCATCCACCGCCAAGGCCGCTTCCTTCACCGCTTCATTCAAGGAAGGATGCGCGTGGCAGGTGCGCGCGACATCTTCGGCACTCGCGCCGAATTCCATCGCCAGCGCCATCTCCGCAATCAGCGTGCCCGCATCCGGGCCGATGATATGCGCGCCCAGCACCTTATCCGTTGCCTTATCGGCGAGGATTTTCACAAACCCATCCATATCGCCCATGGCGCGGGCGCGGCC
>JBDKIR010000041.1:0-5561 GCA_039797035.1 Pseudomonadota bacterium
CCGACAAGGCCGAAGCCCGGCGCCTGCTGGCGGAAGCTGGCTATACGCCGCAGCGCCCGCTGACGCTCAAGGTGCAGATTTCCGCTTCCGGTTCGGGCCAGATGCAGCCGCTGCCGATGAATGAATTCCTGCAGCAGGATCTGAAGGAAATCGGCGTCAATGTCGAATTTGACGTCGTGGAATGGAATACGCTGTTTGCCAATTGGCGCCAGGGCTGCACCCATGCTTCGGCGCGTGGTGCCCATGCCACCAATGTTTCCTTCGCCGCCATGGATCCTTTCTTTGCCATGGTGCGCTTCTGGGATTCAAAAATGGCACCGCCGGTTTCCAATAACTGGGGCTTCTTCAATGATCCGCGCTTCGATGCGATGATCGCGGAAGCCCGCAACGCCTTTGAACCCGCCGCGCGTGATGCCGCGCTTGCCCGCCTGCACGCTGCTGGCGTGGATGAGGCGCTGTTCATCTGGATTGCGCATGACGTATCACCCCGGGCCATGAGCCCGCGTGTGCGCGGCTATGTGCAGCCACAAAGCTGGTTTGTTGATCTGCGGTTGCCTTATATTCAGTAACCCTTCATTGCCGGGCGGTGAAAGCCGCCCGGCACATGTGGAGAAACGATGTTCTTCTACCTGATCCGTCGTATCGCTTACGGAATCCCGATTGCGCTTGCGGTCGGGTTCGTCTGTTTCATGCTGGTGCAAATCGCCCCTGGCGATCCCATCAATGCCATTGTCCCGCCAGATGCGCCGGGCGATGTGGTGGAACAGGTGCGGCGCGATTACGGGCTGGATAAGCCCTTGCCGGTGCAATTCGGCCTTTGGCTTTTGAAGGTGGTGCAGGGCGATCTGGGCCGGTCGCTCGCGTCCGGCCGGCCGGTCTGGTCGGATCTTTCAAGCGCCATCGGCAATACCTTGTTGTTGGCGGCCTGTGCTTCCTTGCTTGGCTTTATACTTGGCTGCGTGCTGGGGGGGCTTGCTGGCACCTTCCGTGGTTCCTGGCTGGACCGCGCCGCCGTGACGCTCGCGGTTGGGGGTGTTTCCGTGCCGCATTACTGGCTTGGCATGGTGATGGTGGTGATCTTTTCCGTGCAATTGAATTGGCTGCCGGCAATGGGGGCGGGGCCCGGTGGGTCTTCTGATTGGGCCTGGGATTGGGAACATATCCAGCATCTGGTGCTGCCGGCGGTGACGCTTTGTGTCATTCCCATGGGTATCGTCACGCGCACGGTGCGCGGCATCATCGCGGAAATCATGAACCAGGAATTCGTCACGGCCTTGCGCGGCAAGGGGCTCACGCAACGTGGTGTATTCGTGCATGTGGTGAAGAATGCCGCCCCAACCGCGCTGGCGGTGATGGGCTTGCAGCTGGGTTATCTGATGGGCGGTTCCATCCTGGTGGAGACCGTTTTTTCCTGGCCTGGAACCGGGCTTTTGCTGAATAACGCGATTTTTCAGCGTGACCTGCCCGTATTGCAGGGCACGATTCTGGTGCTGGCAATGTTCTTTGTTGCGCTCAATCTGATTGTGGATCTGATGCAAACGGCGCTTGATCCGCGCATCAAGCGGGGTTGATGCCATGGCTGACGCAATCTCTCCCACCCGCACCGCGGCCGAGGCCGAGCTTGCCATTCAGGCAGCGCAGGAAGCAGGGCGTTCCACCGGCTATTGGGCCGGTGTCTGGAAACGCGTGCGCCGCGACCCGGTCACGATTGGCTGCGCCTTGGTGCTGGTGCTGATGTTACTGGCGATTATTTGTGCGCCCTTGATCGCGCCGCATGATCCCTATCAGGGCAGCATGATCCGCCGGCTGCGCGCGATTGGTACCCCGAATTACCTTTTGGGCACGGATGAATTGGGCCGCGATATGCTGACGCGCCTGCTTTATGGCGGGCGGCTATCCTGGTTCATGGGCATCACGCCTGTGGTGCTTGCTTTCGTGATCGGCACCGTATTGGGGGTGTTGGCGGGCTTCGCGGGCGGCAAGATCAATATGGCGATCATGCGGGTGACGGATGTCTTTTACGCCTTCCCATCCGTGCTGCTGGCGGTGGCGATTTCAGGCGCGCTTGGCGCAGGCATTGTGAATGCCATCCTGGCGCTGACATTGGTTTTCATCCCGCCCATCATCCGTGTTGCGGAAACCGTCACCACGGGCGTGCGCAACCTGGATTTCGTGGATGCGGCGCGCGCTTCGGGGGCCAATGCCTTCACCATTGTGCGCGTGCATGTGCTGGGCAATGTGCTGGGGCCGATCTTTGTCTACGCCACATCGCTGATCAGTGTTTCCATGATCCTGGCATCCGGTCTTTCCTTCCTGGGGCTTGGTACCAAGCCACCGGAACCGGAATGGGGGCTCATGCTGAATACGCTGCGCACCGCGATCTATGTGCAGCCCTGGGTGGCGGTACTGCCAGGGGTTTGCATTTTCGTGACATCAATCTGCTTCAACCTGGTGAGTGATGGCCTGCGCCAGGCGATGGATGTGAAAGGCTGAAGCGCCCGCGCTTCAGCCAAGGCCGAGGCGGCGAAGCTCCTGGCCGAGCCGCCCGGTCATGAACAGGAAAAACATGCGCAGATCGCCGCGCAGCGACCAGAGCGGATGGCGGAAGGTCGCCGGGCGGTTTTTTTCGATAAAGAAATGCCCGATCCAGGCCGGCGCGTAACCGCATACCAGCGCCAGGGGCAATAACACGCCATCGCCGCGCAGCAGAAAAAGCCCAAGTAATGAAAGGCCGGAAGCCGTGCCCAGGAAATGCAAGCCACGCGTCACAGGCTTGGCATGTTCACCAAGGTAATAGGGCCAGAATTCAGCAAAACTGCCAAAGCGTTCGGCCATGGGTCAGGCGGCGGTGTTTTCGGGTGAGACCAGCGCCTTTTCCAGGGCGGTGCGCAAACTGCCGAGCTTGCGTTCATTTTCGACCTTGAGGCCGAAAATATCCTTCACATAGAAAACGTCGATCGCCCGCACGCCATAGGTGGTGATGTGTGCGGAAGCGATTTGCATGCCCTGGTCGCTCATCGCGGCCGTCACATCATGCAAAAGCCCTGGCCTGTCGCGGCCATTCACCTCAATCACCGTGTGGGTGTTGGAGGCGTGATTATCAATCACCACGCGGGGCGGCACCGTCACCGCGCGCAGCCGCGCCGGTTCGCGCTTCAGCTTGCGGATTTCATCCCGCAGACGGATCCGGCCCGACAGCGCCTGTTCAACCACCACCGCCAGCCGCGCCAGGCGGTGTGGCGCATCCAAGGCGCCGCCTTGCGTGTCCTGTACCCAGAAAGTGTCCAGCGCCATGCCATCGGTCATGGTTTGGATCCGGGCATCGACAATGCTGGCCCCGGCCACGGCCAGCGCGCCCGCGATCTTGCTGAAAAGCCCGGGATGGTCGGTGCAATATACCGTCACTTCCGTCACGGCGCGGCTTTCAATCACGCGGGAACGCACGGTCAGGGGCGCGCGTGCGGCCTGGGCCTCATGGATCATCGCCGCATGGCGCGCATGGGTTTCAGGGTCGAAGGAAAGCCAATAACCCGGGTAACCAAGGCTGAGGAAATGATCGATTTCCGTGCGCGGCCGGCCGGCCAGCAATTTCGCCGCCGCTTCCTTGGCGCGCGCCACGCGCACATCACGTTCCGGCACGGAAAGCCCGCCCGCCAGCACTTCCGCCACGCGCCAGTAAAGTTCCCTGAGCAGGGTCGCTTTCCAGCCATTCCAGACCTTGGCACTGACCGCGCGCATATCGGCCACGGTCAGCACCAGCAGCAGCCGGAGCCTTTCGGGGCTTTGCACGATTTCCGCGATATCCAGAATGGTTTTCGGGTCTTCGATATCGCGCCGGAAGGCGGTTTCACTGATCAGCAAATGGTGCAGCACCAGCCAGGAAACGGTTTCGGTTTCCTCTGGCGTCAGGCCAAGGGCGGGGCAGATCTGCAGCGCCAATTCGGCGCCCAATTCGGAATGATCCCCACCGCGCCCCTTGGCGGCATCATGCAGCAACATCGCCACATAAAGCGCCCGGCGCGATTGGATCTGTCCGATCAATTCACTCGCAACCGGGGCCACTTCGGTCAATTCGCCGCGTTCCATGGACCCCAGCACGCCAACCGCTTCGATGGTGTGCTCATCCACGGTGAAGACGTGGTAGGTATCGAATTGCATCAGCCCAACCACGCGCTGCCAATCGGGCAGCAGGGCAGCAATCAACCCGGCTTCATTCAGCATTCTGAGCCAGATATGCGGATCCTTGCCGGATAGAATATCCAGGAATTCAGCGCTGGCCGCGGGGTCTCCGCGCAACCGCGCCAAATGCCGCGCATGGCGAATGATGGCGCGGAAGGCGAGTGGATGAATATCAAAGCCACGATCACGCGCTAAGCGGAAGATGCGCAGCATCAGCACGGGTTCGATGGTGAAATCGAAACCCGGCGCGGCGATGATCTTGCCATCGGCCAGCGCAAAGCCCGCATCGGTCAGCGCCTTGTCCGGGGCGGGCAATACCGCCGGGCGGCCGAGCGCGGCACGGATGATGGCGGGTTCCAGAATGCGCGTGAAGCGGGCCACATCGCGCGCGGTCAGGAAGAAATGCTTCATGAAGCGTTCGACGCCATCCTGCAGCCCGCGGCGCGTATAGCCCATGCGCGCGCCCACCACCGGCTGCAAGTCAAACGTCAGGCGTTCTTCAGCCCGGCCTGTCACCAGGTGCAAGTGAAAGCGCACGGTCCACAGAAAATCCCAGGCGCGGCGAATGGCGCGGGCTTCACCTTCGGTCAGCAATCCGCCGCCCGGGCTGTCCGGGCCCACCAATTCCGGCATGCGCTGAACATTGAAGGCATAGCGCGCCAGCCAATAAAGCGTTTGCAGGTCGCGCAGCGCGCCGCGCCCTTCCTTCACATGGGGTTCCACCATGTAGGGGCTTTCGCCATAGCGCCGATGCCGGTTTTGCCGTTCGGCCTGCTTCGCCTCCAGAAAGGTTTTCAGCCCCCATTGGGCGCGTGCGGTGCGAAAGGCTGCATCGAAACGGGCAAAAATCTCTCGGTCACCTGCAACGCAGCGCGCATCCAGAAGCGCTGTCATTACGGTTGCGTCGCGCTTGGCTTCTTCCAGACATTCCGCGCGCGAACGTGTGGCATGCCCTACTTTCAGCCCCAAATCCCAGAGCATGTAGAGCATGAATTCAACCGCTTTCTTGCCGCGCGCACTCATGGCGTTATCGGACAGGAACAGCAGATCAATATCGGAAAACGGCGCCAGCACGCCGCGCCCATAGCCACCTGTGGCGACCAGCGCGTGTGATTTTTCATTGCCGATGGGTGGGTGCAGCGCTTCCGTATAGGTGTGAATACCCACCATCAGCGTATCGGTCAGGGCGGCCAACCAGCGCGCCGCGGCCAAGCCGGATAATTCATGGGCTTCGAAAGCTTGCTGCACACGGGCCTGGATGCGCCCCAAATGCCGGCGCAGCAGCGCCAGCGCCGCGTCACGCGCCACGGCCTCTCCGCCTGGCAGCAATTCTTCCAACAGATCCGCCAGGACAAGCGGTTGCTCTGCCACCACGCCAGGGG
>JBDKIR010000042.1:0-4309 GCA_039797035.1 Pseudomonadota bacterium
CCCTTGAACACCACCACCGCCATGACGGTGGCCGAACCCGTCATGCTGAGCGCAAAGGCAATCCCTGCCCCAGGCAAACCGAGACCAAGGGGTTCCATGCAGAACCAGGCAAGCGGTGGGAAGACAATCCATCCGCCAATGACACCGCGCGCGGCCAAAGCATGGCGACCACCGCCGCGCAGGATAGATGCCAGCGTATTGGTGAGCCAAGCCGGTAAGGCGCCCGCCCCAAACATCCATGCGGCATAGGCTGAACCCGCCGCCGCAGCCTCTGCCCCGCCAATGAGAGCGAGGATGAATTCGGGAAACAGACTAAGCGGCAGGGCAAACAACGCGGCCCCGCCACACGCGATGATCAGCGCATGGGCCGCGAGCGATGCTGCTTCGTCCCTCTGCCCGGCCCCCAAGGCACGCGCGATGGCCGAAACCACGCCACCCCCCATCGCCCCGGCAGACATCTGCGATAGAAGCAAGGCAAAAGGCAGCACAACCGCCCAGCCCGCCAGCGCTGCCTGCCCCTGCCGCGCGGCCAGCCAAGGCTCAATAAGCTGCGCCACGACCTGCGTCGCCGCCAGAAAAGTCGTGGGCGCTGCCAAGCCCAGAATGCGCCGCAGCCGTGCAGGCGTGTCAGCCATGCTTCACGCCCCAATGCGCCCGAGTCGCTTCATAGGATGCCGATTTCATACCGCATGGGACCCAGGCCACCGCCTTCTGGCAAGCCAGATTCGGTTGTTTTCCACAGATTTCTTTGGGCTCATGACACATAGCTATTGTGCCTAGGCGGCCCATTGCCTACCGTATCTTGTGTTGGGGGATCTAACAGGGGGTCTTAAAATGGATTGGACGCAAGAAGCGATCGAACGTTTGCGCATGCTATGGGCCGAAGGCCTGTCGACGGCCGAGATCGGTCGACGCATGGGCATTTCCAAGAATGCCGTTGTCGGCAAGGCGCATCGCCTCAACCTCTCCTCCAGGCCCAGCCCCATTCGCCGCGATCCCCAGGAAAGGCGGGCCACACCAAGCCCACGCCCACCGCGGCAAGCCCCCACGGCGCGGCCGACCATCAGCCTGCCCGTGGCACGCCCTCAACCGGCCCCTGTCCAAACGCCCGTCGTCCTCGTGGCCCCGCCCCCTGCGGCGATGCGCAGCCCCATGGCATCCCGCCCGCGGCTTGGTGGGGCGCGTAGCTGCTGCTGGCCCATTGGTGAGCCGGGCACCTCCGATTTCCGGTTTTGTGAGGCCGATCCGGTCGGCGGCAAGCCTTATTGCGCGGAACATGCGGCCATCGCCTATGTGAAGCCGCGTGAGAAGGAACGGCGCGAAGACGCCGCCTGAGGCCCACAGGCTCCCCCAGGGGGCGGGTAAATCCAGCTGCCCCCTTCCACTGTTTTATTCCTACCCGCCAGCCGCGGCCTGACTAGCGAAATTTGCGCTTACCGCGAGTTGGGTTAAAGCCTCTTGCATGAATGCACGCCTCGCCGGGGTTTTGCTGCAACTCGCGGCGCTCGCGACCTTTGTCGCGATGGATACCATCCTGAAGCTGATGACAATCGGTTTCGCGGTGCCGCAGCTTATGTGGGCGCGCTTCCTGTTCAGTTTTCTTGCCGTGGCCCTGGCGATGCGGATCATCACCGGCGGCCTCCCTTGGCGTTCTCGCGCCCCGCGCTATCAAGTCTTGCGGAGCCTGTTGCTGGCCGCCTGTAATCTCACCTTTTCCTCAGCCCTGGTGCATATCCCCCTCGCCGATGCAACGGCAGTGGGCTTCGCCTCGCCCCTATTCACCATTATTTTGGCGGCGCTCTGGCTTGGGGAGAAGGTGGGGTGGCGCCGCTGGCTCGGCATGGGCATCGGCTTCCTGGGAGTCTTGATCCTGCTCCGTCCGCCTTTTCTCTTTGGCGGTGCGCCAGTGCATTGGGCGACCATTCTGCCGCTTGGGGCCGCCGCGCTTTTTGCCGTTTATCAGATCCTGACCCGCAAGCTGGCGGCCTTGGACGACCCGCGCACAACCATTCTGCATACCTCTTTCGCCGCGTCGTTGGTCACCTCCGCAGCCCTGCCGCTGGTCTGGGTCTGGCCCACCGCATTCGAATGGGGCGGGCTGATTCTCTTGGGGCTGCTGGGTGGGGCGGGGCATGGCTTGCTGGTTTTGGCCTTTGCGCGGGCGCCCGCCAGTCTTCTGGCGCCGTTCTCCTACACGCAAATGATATGGGCCGTTCTGTCGGGCGTTATTGTTTTTGGCGATACGCCTGATGGTTTGACGCTGGTTGGCATGCTGGTCATTGCGATCAGTGGCCTTTTGGTCGCCCTGCCAAGTAAACGTCAGGCGAGTTGACAGTTTTTTCTGTCGCTTGCACTCCCCTGCGCGCTGGTATAGCCAAAGATTTATTAAGACCTTTCTGGTTGGACGGCACCAAAGGGCACGGCTAGCGGGACAGGCTGAGGTTGACATGGCAAATATCGGATTGACCAAAGGCGCTGAAGAACGTGGCCACGCACGTGCGGCTCTTGATGCCGATAGCGTGCGTGAGGCCTATCGGCGCTGGGCCGGGGTTTACGATCTGGTCTTCGGGGGCGTTTCCGCCTTCGGGCGCCGCCGCGCTGTGGCCGCCGTCAATCGTTTGAATGGGCCGCGCGTGCTCGAAGTGGGGGTCGGCACTGGCTTGGCCCTGCCGCTTTACCGCCGTGACCTGCAAGTTGTTGGGATTGACCTGTCGCGCGACATGCTGGCCAAGGCGCATGAACGGGTCGCCGCCGAGAAACTGAACCATGTGCGTGGTTTGGTTGAAATGAACGCGGAGGATATGGCGTTCGACGACGCATCCTTCGATGTCGCGGTCGCCATGTTCACGGCCAGCGTCGTCCCCGATGCACGTCGCCTTTATGCAGAAATGTCGCGCGTGGTCCGGCCAGGCGGACATCTGCTGTTTGTCAATCATTTTGCCGCAGAAGGCGGGCCGCGCTGGTGGATTGAACGCGCCATGGCGCCGCTCGCGCGACGGCTTGGCTGGCACCCTGATTTTGCCCTGCGGGATTTGCTGGACCCCGAGGATGTCTCGGTTGAAGCGATGGAACCCTGCCAGCCGGCCGGGATTTTCACCCTGGTGCGGGTGCGCAATACGCCGCCGCGCGGTTAAGCGTCCTCACGCCTGGCTTTGTGGGCTTATTTCCCCCAAGCGTCCGCCCCCTATCAGGCTTGGAATAATCCATTAAGCCGCCCAGGGATGGCTGCGATCACGTCCTCGGCGGCATTGGCGAAAGCAAGCCGCAAATGCCTTTCTTGCCCAGGTCCGAAGAAGGGGCCGGGCAGGCCGAGCAGACCACGCTCTACTGCCAGGGTTTCGGCCATATTGAGCGCATCCGGCGCCCCTTCCGGCAGACGCAAATAGGCAAAATAGCCGCCCAAGGCATCAAGCTTCCAAGCGCCCAGATCATGCATGGCGCCCCGACAGGCTTCGGCACGGCGGGCCATGATGGCCCGATTATCGGCGCGCCAGGACCGCAACGCCTCCACCGCCCATGCCAAGGCAATTTGCGGCGCGCGCGGCGCGCAAATCTGCACCGTGTCGATCGCCTTCGCCAATTCATCAAGGAAGGCTGCCCCGGCCGCGATGGCACCAATGCGGTGCCCTGGAACGCAATAGGCTTTCGAAAAGGAATAAAGGTGCACCACATGATCGCGCCAGCGCGCCTCGGCAAACAAGCCATGCGGTGCGCCGGCGGCCTCGGGAATGAAATCGCGGTAGGTTTCATCCAACACCAACCAAGCACCCCGATCATGGCAAAGCTTGGCAAAACGCGCGATCAGATCGGGCGGATAGGTGGCGCCGGTCGGGTTGTTGGGGGACACCAGCACAATCGCCCGCACGCCTTCCATCATCCCGGCGGCGCGATCCGGATCTGGCAGAAAACCATCCTCTGGCAGGCATGGCAGCGCGCGGCAGGTGATGCCCAGGGCATCCAAGGTCATGCGATGATTGAAATACCAAGGGGCTGGCAGCAGGACCGTTTCGCCGCCACCAGCCAGGGTCATCATGGCCAGGGTAAAAGCCAGATTGCCACCGGCGGTAATGGCGACATCCTCAACCCCAATCGGGGCGGCATAAGCGCGGCTCATATCCGATGCCAGAGCCTCCCGCAGGGCTGCCTCCCCAGCCAGGGCACCATAACTCGCCGCCGCACGATCGCCGGCGGCAGAGGCCAGTCGGGCGAGCAGTTCCGGATGGGGCGGGTAACCGGGCACGGCCTGCGTCAGGTCAAGAAGCGGACCGGCCGCCCCCTGGTACCGCGCGGCCCAGCCACGGACAGCGGG
>JBDKIR010000043.1:0-4162 GCA_039797035.1 Pseudomonadota bacterium
CGGTATCCGGGGCGAGGGGGAAATGCATGCCATCGCCATCACCGCCAAAGGGAGAAGCCATGCGCACCCATTGGGAACCCTTGCCATCCGGTGTGTCGGAATTGTCAAAAGGCACGCGCACCCGGTAGCGGCCCTGATCATCTAACTCGGCCTTGTCGCGCTGGCCGGCGCCATCAATCCGCGCATTCAACAAGCCATCCATGCGTGGCTTTGGTGTGATCCGGGCAGGGCGGAAGGTCACCTTTTGCGGAATGGCTTCAAAGCTATTGCGATACCCCGCCCAGTCGCCCGTATCAGCGGCACCAGGCACCGGTATGCGCACCTCATGATGCACGGACACCACCAGATATTCCTGGTTCCAATCGCCATAAGGGTGCTTATTCAAGGTAAAGCTACGCCCGGGCGCTAACCGAGCCACGGCACTCTTGCCGCTCCAGCGGCGTTGGTGGCTGCGCCTTTCTTCCGCCCTGATGCGGGCCAGGGTTTCCCCTTCGGCCGGTGTGCGGTGGTGGGAACCATATTCCACCCAATTCCCCAGGCCACGGCTGTCGATATCCGATCGCGCCAGCAAGGGCACATGCGGCAGGCGATAATTGTAATCCAGCACCCACATGCGGCGTGGGATCATGGAGGAAACTTCGTCAAAGGCCTGGATCGTATCGGTTGAACCTGCACGTGCACCGGCGGACCAGGGTTTCCAATCAAGGGTGCCGTCGCCCTCAATGGGTTTGGTGAAAATATTGTCATCGGCAAAGACAATCTTTTCGACACCCTTCTCATGCTCGAAGAAGTAATAAATGCCGTAATGTTCTGCCAAACGGGAAATGAAGGCGAAATCGGTTTCCTCATATTGCACGATGTGATCGCGCTTGGGGTAGGCGTCGCGGTTGCGTAGCCGCAATTCATGTTCGAAGATTCGGAAATCCGTATCGGCCACGCGCGCCTCGCGGCGCAAACCGCCCTTCAGTTCCGCTTCGATTACATCAACCACGGAAACTTCCCGATCCGTCCCGTGGATCTGGTTGGATTGCGAGTAATTTAGCCGTTCCAGCCAAGGCACCAGGCGGAAGCGGTAGCGTGCCTCCCCATACATCGAAGGCGCGCCGCTGGTGACGGTTTTGATGATGCCGAAAACCTCGCGCGGGGCGGCACCTTCCAGTTCAAAACGCAGCACTGCCCTTTTGCCGACCAGATCCAGCGTATCGGGCCGATCAGCAAGGCTGCCGAAACAGTCAATGTCGAATTTATAAAGTTCCGATAAGCCTTCTGTGCCATCCACGGCGAAGGCGCGAAATTGCAATTCGGGGCGATCCGTAATGGTGAATGAAACCAATGTTTTCATTTTCAGTCCCTTTCGGGGGCGTCATGTCTTCAATTCAGGCGATGACCATATATGAAATCGTCAGCACAAAAAGTTATTTTAAAAAAAGACCAAAATTAAATTGTGCAAAGTAATTTAAATTACAAATATTGATGACAACTTGGCCGGTAGAAGGGCGAGGCCACGCAATTTCGTGCAGGCGCGCGGTTCAGGCGGTTTCGGCCATGATCAGGTAATTCACGCTGGTATTGCGGGTAATGCGCCAAGCGCCGGTGGCCGACATCTCCATGCCGGCAACATCAGCCACCCGCAGGCCCGCCTGCCTTAAGCCAGCCCCGAGTTCGGCCGGTGTCACAAACATGCGCCAATCATGCGTGCCCACGGGCAAAAGCCGCAGCAGGTATTCGGCGCCAAGCTTGGCCATCAGGAAGGAACGCGGTGTACGGTTCAGGGTCGAGAGGAATACCCGCCCCCCGGGTCGCACCGCCCGCGCCAGCGCGGCCAAAAACGCTGCGCGATCCGTGACGTGTTCGATCACTTCCAGGGAGACGACCGCATCAAATGCCCCCGGCATCGCCAAATCCTCGGGCCCGCCCTGGCGGTAATCGATGCTGAGCCCGCCTGCCGCCGCATGGGCCCGCGCGACCGCCAAGGGCTCGGGCGCGGCATCCAGGCCGGTGACCTGAGCGCCGAGCCGGGCCAGCGCCTCAGAGGCCAGCCCCGCGCCGCAGCCGACATCCAATATCTTGAGGCCGGCGAGGGGGCCGCCGCCTGCTTGCGGTTGATTCGCGCGGTCAGAAAGGCGTTGTGCAATCCAGCCGATCCGCACCGGATTCATGCGATGCAGGGGCTTCATGGGGCCATTCGGGTCCCACCACCGGTCCGCCAGGGCGTCAAATTTGGCGATTTCAGCGCCCAGGGCCGTTTTTTCCGCCGTCATTCGCCTGCTTCCTTGCGCCTTTTGCGCCGGGTGGGTTGCGCGCTTCCCGGCCCCCCGGTATCTGTCCCGGCCCGCGCGTCGGCGCAACCGCCGATCCTCTCTTTTCCGCCCGGCCCAGGGAAAAATAACCAGCCATGGCCCGTATTGTCATGAAGTTCGGCGGCACTTCCGTCGCTGATCTTGATCGTATCCGCAACGTTGCCGCCCGCGTGAAGCGAGAGGTGGATGCCGGCCATCAGGTGGCGGTGGTCGTTTCCGCCATGTCTGGCGTGACCAATCAATTGGTCAAATGGTGTCAGGATCTCTCGGCGCTGCATGATGCGCGCGAATATGACACGGTCGTCGCAACCGGGGAGCAGGTGACGACAGGCCTAACGTCGATCGCCCTGCAGAGCATTGGGGTTGATGCCCGTTCCTGGCAGGGCTGGCAGGTGCCCATCGTCACCGATCAGGCGCATGGCAAGGCGCGGGTCGAAAGCATTGATGGCGCGGCGCTGATTGAACGCATGGAACAGGGGCAGGTGCCGGTCATTGCGGGGTTCCAGGGCATTGATCCCAAGCGGAATCGCATCACCACCCTTGGGCGTGGTGGGTCTGATCTTTCGGCGGTGGCGATCGCCGCCGCGGTCAAGGCGGATCGCTGCGATATCTATACCGATGTGGATGGGGTTTACACGACCGACCCACGCATTGTGCCGCGTGCGCGCAAGCTTGAACGTATTTCCTATGAGGAAATGTTGGAACTTGCCTCGGTCGGTGCCAAGGTATTGCAGACCCGTTCGGTTGAACTTGCCATGAAGCAGCGCGTGCGGGTGCAGGTGCTCTCCAGCTTTGAAGACAAGCCCGGTTCGCTTGTGGTTGATGAGGAAGAAATCGTGGAACAGCCTGTCGTTTCTGGCATCGCGTATTCGCGTGATGACGCCAAGGTGACTTTGCGCCGCGTGCCGGATCGGCCCGGTGTTGCGGCTGCGGTGTTCGGCGCGCTCGCGAAATCCAATGTCAATGTCGATATGATCGTGCAGAATATCGGCGCTGATGGCAGCACGGATATGACCTTCACGGTGGGCAAGGCCGATCTGGCGCGGGCCCAGGATGTGCTGGAAAAGGCCCGCGGGGATCTTGGCTATGAAGCGCTGCTGGCCGACCCCGAAGTGGCCAAGATCAGCGTGGTGGGCATTGGCATGCGCAGCCATGCTGGCGTCGCGACCACCATGTTCAAGGCACTTTCCGAAAAGGGGATCAACATCCAGGTGATCTCCACCAGCGAAATCAAGGTGAGCGTGCTGGTCGGCGCCGAATATACCGAATTGGCCGTGCGCGCCCTGCATACCGCCTATGGGTTGGATGCCGCGGCGTGACTGATGCCATGGCCGAAGCCCGGGTGAAGCTTGGGCAATTGATGGCGCGTGGCGCGGCGTTCCTCGGCGCACCCAACGCGATCATGGGCGGGGCCATGTCCTGGGTGAGTGAACGCCATCTGGTGGCGGCTCTGTCCAATGCGGGGGCCTTTGGGGTGATTGCCTGCGGGGCGATGGAACCGCCGCGGCTGGCGGAAGAAATCGCCGGCACCCAGGCGCTGACCAGCAAGCCCTTCGGCGTGAACCTGATCACCATGCACCCAAGGCTGGATCAGCTGGTCGATACCTGCCTGGCCGCCAAGGTTTCCCATATTGTTTTCGCCGGCGGCATTCCCCCCGGCACTGCCATCAAGAAAGCTAAGGATGGCGGGGCGAAGGTGGTCTGTTTCGCGCCGGCCCTTGCTCTCGCCAAGCGCCTGATTCGCGCCGGGGCGGATGCGCTGGTGATTGAAGGCAGTGAAGCGGGCGGGCATATCGGGCCGGTTTCCTTGACCGTGCTGGCGCAGGAAATCCTGCCCCATATCCGCGATGTGCCGGTATTTG
>JBDKIR010000044.1:0-3260 GCA_039797035.1 Pseudomonadota bacterium
CATTCGCCAGGCGATCATTCTGGCCGGCGACAACGTCAAGGATCAGGATGCTTTCGAACGCAAGATCCTGACGATCCGCAAGCAGGCGTTGAACAAGTTCCGCGAATTGGCCGCGTCCAAGGGATTGCCGGCCGAGGCGGATCTGTACATGCCGTCCTTCTCCTCACGCACCTTGGTCTATAAGGGCCTGCTGCTCGCGGGGCAGGTCGGCAGCTTCTATGATGACCTGCGCAATCCGCTGACGGAAAGCGCGCTGGCGATGGTGCATCAGCGCTTTTCGACCAATACCTTCCCGTCCTGGAAGCTTGCCCACCCCTATCGGTTCCTCGCGCATAATGGCGAAATCAACACGGTGCGCGGCAATGTGAATTGGATGTATGCGCGCCGCGGCGCCATGTCCTCTCCGCTGCTGGGGCCGGATCTGAACAAGATGTGGCCGCTTATTCCGCATGGCCAATCCGATACGGCCTGCATTGATAATGCGGTCGAAATCCTGTTGGCGGGCGGCTATTCGCTGCCACATGCGATGATGATGCTGATCCCGGAAGCCTGGGCGGGCAATCCGCTGATGGATCAGGAACGGCGCGCGTTTTACGAATATCATGCGGCCTTGATGGAACCCTGGGATGGCCCGGCCGCCATTGCCTTCACCGATGGCCGCCAGATCGGCGCGACGCTGGACCGCAACGGGCTGCGCCCAGCGCGCTATATCATCACCAATGACGACAAGCTGGTGATGGCATCCGAAGTGGGTGTGCTGCCGATCCCGGAAGAAAACATCCGCCACAAATGGCGCCTGCAACCGGGGCGCATGCTGCTGATCGACCTTGAAGCAGGGCGCATCATCGATGATGCCGAAATCAAGCAGCGCCTTGCCAGCGAACACCCCTATAAGGATTGGCTGAAGGCCACGCAGTTCAAGCTTGAGGAATTGCCGGGTGTGCCGGGTGAAATCCCGGCGCCGCGTGCGCATGAAGCCGCAGCCTTGCTGAAGGACCAGCAGGCCTTTGGCTATACCCAGGAAGACATGAACTTCTTCCTGGAACCCATGGCGCGTGAAGGCGACGACCCTGTTGGTTCCATGGGCACAGACACGCCGATTGCGGTGCTGTCGCGTAAGCCCAAGTTGCTTTTCAACTATTTCAAGCAGAATTTCGCGCAGGTCACCAATCCGCCGATTGACCCGATCCGCGAGGAATTGGTCATGTCGCTGGTGTCCATGATCGGCCCGCGGCCCAATCTACTGGGCCGTCAGGCGGGCAATCATTACCGGCTGGAAGTGGCGCAGCCGATCCTGACCAATGAGGATCTGGCGAAGATCCGCGGCATCAAGGCGCTGGCCGGTGATGCCTTCCGCACGGCGACCCTGGATACCACCTGGTCTGCCAAGGAAGGCGCGGAAGGCCTTTCCGCCGCGTTGGAAAAGCTTTGCGCTGCCGCGACGGAAGCGGTGCTTGCGGGCCACAACATTCTGGTGCTGTCCGACCGTGCCGTTTCACCGGAACGGATCGCCATGCCCTGCCTGCTCGCCACGGCGGCGGTGCATCATCATTTGATCCGTCAGGGGCTGCGCACCTCGACCGGCTTGGTTGTTGAAACCGGCGAAGCGCGCCAGGTGCATCATTTCTGCGTGCTGGCGGGTTATGGCGCGGAAGCGGTTAACCCCTATCTTGCCTTTGAAACCCTGGAGCAATTGCGCCAGAGCACCGGCATGGCGCTGAAGCCTTATGAAGTGCAGAAGAACTTCATCAAGGCGATTGGCAAGGGCATGATGAAGGTGATGTCCAAGATGGGCATCAGCACCTATCAATCCTATTGCGGTGCGCAAATCTTCGATGCGGTCGGGCTTTCTTCCGGTTTTGTCGAAAAATACTTCACCGGCACCGCCACCACGATCGAAGGTGCGGGCATTGCGGAAATCGCCGCCGAAGCGGTGCAGCGCCATGATGCCGCCTTTGGCGACAACCCGATCTATCGCCATCTGCTTGATGTCGGTGGCGATTACGCGCTGCGTCTGCGTGGTGAGGAACATAGCTGGACGCCCGATAGCGTTTCCCAGCTGCAACACGCCGTGCGGGGCAATTCGCGCGACCAGTATCGGGCCTATGCGGCGACCATCAACAAGGAAAGCGAAGGTCAGGCGACCATTCGCGGCCTGATGACGTTCAAATTCGCCGAAAACCCCATCCCGCTTGAGGAAGTTGAACCGGCCAGCGAAATCGTCAAGCGCTTCGCCACGGGCGCGATGAGCTTCGGTTCCATCAGCCGCGAAGCGCATACCACCCTCGCGATTGCCATGAACCGCATCGGTGGCCGTTCCAATACCGGTGAAGGCGGTGAGGAATCGGATCGCTTCAAGCCGCTGCCGAATGGCGATTCCATGCGCTCTGCCATCAAGCAGGTCGCATCGGGCCGCTTTGGCGTAACCGCTGAATACCTCGTCAATGCCGATGATATTCAGATCAAGATGGCGCAGGGTGCGAAGCCTGGTGAAGGCGGACAATTGCCCGGCCATAAGGTGGACAAGAACATCGCCCGCGTCCGGCATTCCACGCCCGGCGTTGGCCTGATCTCCCCCCCGCCGCATCACGACATCTATTCGATCGAAGATCTCGCGCAGCTCATTCACGACCTCAAAAACGTCAATCAGCGCGCGCGTATTTCGGTGAAGCTCGTCTCCGAAGTGGGCGTGGGCACCGTGGCGGCCGGCGTCTCCAAGGCGCGCGCCGATCACGTGACCATTTCCGGTTATGATGGCGGCACGGGTGCCTCCCCGCTCACATCGCTGACGCATGCTGGCTCCCCTTGGGAAATCGGCCTGGCGGAAACCCAGCAGACCCTGGTGCTGAATGGTCTGCGCGGGCGCATTGCGGTGCAGGTTGATGGCGGGCTGCGGACCGGGCGCGATGTGGTGATTGGGGCGCTGCTCGGGGCCGATGAATTCGGCTTCGCCACCGCGCCCTTGATCGCGGCAGGCTGCGTGATGATGCGCAAATGCCACCTCAACACCTGCCCGGTCGGGGTCGCGACCCAGGATCCGGTGCTGCGCGCACGCTTCACCGGCATGCCGGAACATGTGATCAATTTCTTCTTCTTCGTTGCCGAAGAAATGCGGGAATTGATGGCGAAGCTCGGCTTCCGCACGGTGACCGAAATGGTCGGCCGCGTGGATAAGCTTGATATGCGCCAGGCCGTTGATCGCTGGAAGGCGAAGGGCGTTGATCTCTCGCGCATCCTCTATCAGCCGAAGCCGGCGGCCG
>JBDKIR010000045.1:0-4697 GCA_039797035.1 Pseudomonadota bacterium
CCGGCCGCAAGGGCGGCGAACTCTGAGACTATGTGCCGAGGGGTGTGGCCCCTCGGCACCATCCACCTATTCGATTTTCAGGCCAGTTTGCTGAATCAATTGCCGCACCACGGCACGATCCTTGGTGATGCGGGCTGCGAAGGCGTCAGCCGTTTCCGTCACGGCATCATTGCCGGTCGCCGCCAGTCGCTGGCGCGTGGGCTCATCCGTGGTGGCGTGGCGTAGCGCCGCTTCCAGCCGGGCGCGTATCGGCGCAGGTGTGGCGGCCGGCGCGAAAAGCCCATTCCAGCTTGTCAGATCAAAACCCGGGAAGCCGCTTTCAGCCAAGGTTGGCAAATGGCTCAGGCTGCCGCGCCTTTCACCACTGGTCAGCGCAATGCCGCGTGCGCGATCACTCTGGATGATCGGGGCAAAACTATTGGCCGTGCCGATCGCGCCATCAATATTGCCAGCCGCAACATCGCGGGCGCTTTCCGCGCCGCCACGATAGGCGACATGTTCAAGCTTGATGCCAGCACGATATTCCAGCAAGGCGCCCGCCAAGTGACCAATCGTGCCAATCCCGGGCGTGCCATAGGTAAAGCCGGGCCGCGCCTTCACCGCTGCCAGAAACTCAGCCACATCACGCGCCGGATAATCGCGCTTGGTCACCAGCACATAGGGTAACGCCACCGCCTGCCCGATCGGCACAAAGGCGTTTTCGTAATCAAAAGGCAAGCCGCGATGCAGCAAGGGCGCGACCGCATAGGCAAAGCTTTCGAAGAACAGCGTGTAACCATCGGCCGGGGCAGCGGCGACAATACCCGCGCCAATCGTCCCGCCGCCGCCGCTGCGGTTTTCCACGATGATATTCTGGCCCAGAAATTCCGACATGCGCGGAATGAGCAAGCGCATCACCGTATCGGATTGCCCACCAGGGGCGTAGGGCACCACCACGCGAATGGGGCGTGATGGATAATCCTGGGCGCGGGAGACCGCGGGGGCGGCCAGAAACCCAGCACCCGCAAGCAACAGAGATCGGCGTTGCATCATGCTTCTCCTCAAGCGGTTTCGGCCGGCGGCACGCTGCCCGGGCGCGGCGCAATCGGCAAAAGCTTGTCCAGGCCAGTCATTTTTTCGAAAAGCGCGGCCACTTGCAGGGCGCGCGCATCCTGGCGCGGCGGGGCAACAATATGCAGCCCGACCGGCCGACCGAATTGATCAAAGCCGCACGGCACCGCAACTGCGGGGCAACCCGCCAGCGTCGCAAAGGCATTGATCAACGACCCGCCCATGTAATTATCCAGCTTCTTGCCGCCGATAGTTTCTGGTGCGCGTAGCATGACATCAAAAGCCGGTGTCGCGGCGCCGGGCGTGATCAGCACATCATAGCGCTTGAACAGGTCGCGCATGCTGATGAAGAAGCGCCGGCGTTCATGTTCCGCCCAAGCCAGACGGGATGTGGTTTCCTTCAAGCCCCGCTCGGTTTGCCAGATGATGTCGGGCTTCAGCTTGTCGCGATGCTCCAGCAGCATTTTTTCCCGATCGACAACGAAATGCTGGCTGCGCAACACCAGGAACGCCTCGTTCAATTCGCCAATCTCGGGATGGGCTTCTTCCACCACAGCGCCCAGCGCTTCAAAGCGGCGCACTTCGCGCGCGCAAATCGCCTCCATCTCCCGGTCCATGGCAAGGGCGCCGCCAAAGCGGGCGGTGAAGGCGATGCGCTTCGGTGCTTCCGCCTCAGCGGCGCGCACCGCCGAGAGATAGGAACGCGCCGGCGCTTCCCAGGTGAGCGGATCCGCCAGATCCCAACCCGCCATGCTGTCCAAAAACAATGCCAGATCGGGAATATTGCGCGCCATCGGTCCGTTTACGGAAAGCGGCGAATAGAGGTCATCGGCCGTGCCACGCGTCACGCGCCCAGGTGAAGGCCGCAGCCCCACTACAGAACAATAGGTCGCCGGGCGTCGCAAAGACCCGCCATGATCAGACCCATGGGCAAGCCATACCTGACCCGTCGCAAGCGCGACCGCGCCACCACCGGTGGAACCGCCACAGGTGAGCGCTGTATTCCAAGGGTTGCGCGTGCGGCCAAATACCTCATTAAAGGTCGAGCCACCGGCACCGAATTCCGGCGTATTGGATTTGGCAATGACGATCCCGCCTTTGCGTTCAATCCGTTCCACCACCGGATGGCTTTCGCGCGGTACGTAATCGGCAAAGATCGGGCTGCCATAGGTGGTACGCACGCCAGCGACTTCGGCCAAATCCTTGATGGCAACGGGCAGGCCGCCCAACCACCCGGCTTCCCCTTCCGCTTCGCGGCGCTTGCCAGCCATCAGCGCACGGGCATGCTCCCGCGCACGATCCAGGCACAAGGTGGGCAGGGCATTGACGTCACCATCAACCGCCGCAATGCGCGCTTCAGCGGCATCAATCAGATCGAGCGGGGAAATCTCCCGCGTGGCGAGTTTTGCGACCGCTTCCGTGGCGCTCAAGCGGATCAATTCATCAGACATGCTGCTTTCCCTCATCTGCGCCATGTTCTAGCATGAAGGGGAAAACCATGACACCAGAACAGAAGAAAAGCCGTTATGTATAATCCGCCGCTGTTTCGTGAAGAACGCCCGGAAATCCTGCACGCCATCATCCGCGAAGCACGGCTTGCCATCCTGGTCAGCGCCGGCCCCGATGGGGTGCCGGAGGCAACGCATCTGCCGCTTCATTTCATCGCCAATGAAGGGCCGCAGGGGGTGCTTTATGGGCATTTGGCCAAGGCCAATCCGCATTGGCGCAGCCTTGCTGACGCGCCACAGGCACGCGCCATTTTCATGGGGCCGGAGGCTTACGTCTCGCCATCCCTTTACGCGTCGAAGCGCGAACACGGCAAAGTCGTGCCCACCTGGAATTACGTTGCCGTGCATGCCATCGGGCAGGTGGAGATTTTCGAAGATCCGGCGCGCTTGCATGCGCTGGTCGATCAATTGACCAATCATCATGAAGCGTCGCGCAAAACACCCTGGGCGGTCGCCGATGCGCCGGAAAGCTTCATCGCGTCACAGTTGAAGGGGATTGTTGGCCTCAGGCTTGAAATCCAAAGCCTGATCGGCAAACGCAAACTCAGCCAGAACCGGCCGGAAGCCGATCAGCATGGCGTGATTGAAGGCCTGGGCAGCAGTGACGATGCGCGCGATCGCGATGTGGCAGCCCTGATGCAGCGTGGCGTCTAGGTCATTGTTTTTCGAGCATCTTCACACGTTCAGATGATTCCATCTGAACGTGATCTGCTCTAGAGCCTGTTGCGTTCGCATGGCTTCACGCAACCCGCTCTAGTTTCTTGTTTTTCGAGCATCTTCACACGTTCAGATGATTCCATCTGAACGTGATCTGCTCTAGCGCATTCCACAGCAGGTGACATGCACGCGGCGGGCAGGCACCCGCTTACCGGTCACAGAGTCGCTTCGGGACCAAAACGCGGAATGAAAATACGGCCATCGGCGCGCACGGCCAGGGCCGGGGCGCGGCCCGCCGCAGCGCGGGTTACCTCCGCGATCAGGCGGGCGATTTCACCTTCCAAGGCGTAAAGCCGCCCGGCGTCACCGGGGCGATAGCCGGCCGTGATGCGCAGGCGCAATTCCTGCCCGGCAACCCCAGTGGCACAGGCGAAATGTTCGGTGCCTTGGTCTTGCGCCACCACCCGGCCACTCACGCAGCGCTGCGCTGGTGCATCGGGTATCCAGACCATGCGCATGCGCGCCACATCGCCCGGCGCATTGGCGCGCACCACGGCTTTGCTCGCCTCATACCCCGCCGCAATGGCTGGGGAGGCGAGCCCATCGGGCAGCACCATGCCGTGATCATTCACCGCCACCGTCGCCCAAACCCCATTGCCGGGAATGGTGTAGCGCACATAAAGCGCGGGCAGGCCATTGCGCGCGATCAGGCCATCATCAGGCGGGCCAACCGCACGGACCCAGGGGCCAATGCGCAGCGGCAAACGCGCTGCAATGGCTTCGGTCGTCGCGGCAACCGTGCCTGGGGGCATTTCAAGGCCACCCGGCCCCGCAGGGCCGGGCAAGGCGCGTGGCCCCAATTCAGTGACATTCACATCCGGCACGGGGGCGGTGGCCACCAGCGGCGCTTCAAGGTTTGTCGCCTCGGGCGCACAGCCCGGCAGGATGGCACCCAGCAACAGGCAAAGCGCCACGCCGCGCATCAGACACGCTCACTGATTTTGATGGCAATCTTGCAGCCGGTCTTGATCGCGGCACTCAGCAGCCGATAGGCCGGCGCCTGTTCCGCCTCATGCTCCAGGCCCGTGTCGCGATGTTCCAGCTCCTCCGCACGGAAGCGGGCGATATCGGCGCGCAATTCCGCCTCATCATCGCCAAGCGTGGCTTCCTGGGCGCGGTAATGCTCATCAATCGCTTCTTCCACCGCCACCGTGCAGGCCATGGCGCCGCGATGGCCAAGCAGCGCGGTGGCCGCGCCAAGGGCGAAACCCGCCACATGCCAGAAAGGCAGCAGCGCCGTGGGGCGCACGCGGCGTTCGCCGATCAGGCGCGAGAAAGTGTCCAGATGGACCTGTTCCTGCGCCTTCATATGTTCGATCAAGGGGCCGTATTTGGTGCGCCCCAGTACGGCCAATTGGCCCTCATAAATCCGTTTAGCGCCATATTCGCCGGCATGATCCACGCGAATGGTGCGTTCCACCA
>JBDKIR010000046.1:0-6625 GCA_039797035.1 Pseudomonadota bacterium
GCCTGCCCGGTTTGGCCAGCGGCATTCTGGCGGTACTGCTGCTCGATCTGCTGATCTATTTCCAGCATCGCGTGTTTCATGCCGTGCCCATGCTGTGGCGGCTGCATCGCGTGCATCATGCCGATCCGGAATTGGATGCGTCTTCAGGCTTGCGCTTTCATCCGCTGGAAATCCTGCTGTCACTCGCCCTTAAAATGGCAGCGGTGGTGCTGCTCGGCGCCCCGGCGGAAGCCGTGCTGGTATTCGAAGTGCTGCTGAACGCGACCAGCCTGTTCAACCACGCCAATCTGGCCCTGCCGCAATGGTTGGATGGCGCGCTGCGTTTGGTACTGGTGACACCGGATATGCACCGCGTGCATCATTCCGAAGTGCAGGCGGAAACCGATAGTGATTTCGGCTTCTGCCTTTCCTGCTGGGATCGGATATTTGGCACCTATCGCGCGGAACCCGCCGCCGGGCAGCTTGGCATGGTGATTGGCGTTGCCGAGTTTCGCGCCGATCAGGAACAGCGGCTGGATCGGTTGTTGCTGCAACCCTTGCGCAGCAACGGTTGATCAGGCGGCGGCTGCCAAAGCCGCCTTGGGTTCAATCCGCCCATCATAGAGCGCACGCCCCAGAATAGCGCCCTCAATCCCGGCGCCTTCTGCGCGCAGGGCAGAGATATCCTCAACCCCCGCCACCCCACCGGAAGCAATCACCGGCAGGCGGACCGCGCGGGCCAGCGCCGCAGTGGCCGCAACATTCACGCCGGTCAGCATGCCATCGCGTGCGATATCGGTGTAAATCACCGCCGCCGCGCCGGAATCCTCAAAGCGCCGCGCCAGATCAGTGGCGCTCACATCACTGGTTTCGGCCCAGCCTTCGGTCGCCACCATGCCATCGCGCGCATCAATCCCAAGCGCGACACGGCCCGGAAAGGCTCGGCAAGCGGCGCGGGCAAAATCCGGGTCCTTCACGGCGGCCGAGCCCAGAATGATCCGGCTGACACCCGCCGCCAGCCAGGCCTCGGCAGTCGCCATGGAACGAATACCGCCGCCCAATTGCAGCTTGGCCCCAGGCACGGCGGCGATAATGGCGCTGACGGCGGCCGCATTGGCCGGCTTGCCGGCAAAGGCGCCGTCCAGATCCACCATATGGACCCAGGTAAAACCGGCTTCGATGAAGCGGCGCGCCTGCGCGGCCGGGTCATCGGCATAGATGGTGGCCTGATCCATCTCGCCCCGCTTCAGGCGCACCACTTGGCCGCCCTTCAGGTCAATGGCCGGGTAAAGCGAAAAGCCCATTACGGCGCGGCGTCCAATAGCGCGCCGGTGGAGCGCCCGCGCCCCGGTTCCAGCGGCTTGAAGTAATAGCGCCCGGAAACCGTATGCCCATCAACCCGCGCATAGAAGGGATGCGTGCCCCAATGCACGTAACCGAGCGCTTCGAACAGCGCGATAGCGGTGGTTTGCGTTTCCCGCACGTCCAGGTTCAGCACGCGGTGCCCCAAGGCGGCGGCGCGTTCTTCAACGCGCATCACCAACATGCGCGCCAAGCCATGGCCGCGCGCATAGGGGGCCAGATAGGCATGGGTCAGCGTGGCGCCGAAGGATTGCGCTTCATTATTGCGCGGCGGGCGCACCAGCTGCGCGGATCCCACCACATGGCCATCCAGCCGGGCGATGAATAATTCACGTTCCGGCACCAGCAGCGTGCCACGGAAATGCCGGGCGAGCGCTTCCCGCCCCTGGGGTTCCAGCCAGCCGAAGCCGCCCCCCTCGATAATGGCCGCATCCGTCGCTTCACAGAGATCCGCCATATCGGCATCGGAAAGCTGCTTGACGAGTTCCACCGCCAAATCATGGGCGACGGTCATATAGCTGGTGCTGTTCATGGGGCCCATCGCAGGAAATTGGCGAGAATACGCAATCCCACCGGACCGCTTTTTTCCACATGGAACTGAAGCCCGGCAAGATTATGGCGGGCAATCGCGGCAGTTACCGGCCCACCGTAATCGGTGGTGGCAATCACATCGGCGGGCTCCGCCGCCGCAAAGGCATAGGAATGGACAAAATACACCTGATCGCCAGGGCTGACCCCATCCAGGATGGGGTGGCAGCCGGGGCGGAAAACCAAGCCGTTCCAGCCCATTTGCGGCAAGGGCAGGGCCGCGCCATCCGCGGCCTTTGGGTCCATCGGCGCGACTTCACCGGGCAGCCAATCCAGCCCCGGTGTCACGCCATGTTCCAACCCGCGTGAAGCCATAAGCTGCATGCCAACGCAAATGCCAAGAAAGGGCACGCCGTCCCCGCGCACCCGCCGTTCCAGCGCGGCGACGGCGCCCGGCAAGGCATCCAGCCCCTGCCGGCAAGCGGCGAAAGCACCCTGCCCCGGCAATACCACGCGATCCGCCGCCAGAATCTCCGCCGCCTGGCGCGTTACCGCGACTTCAGCCGCAATGCCGCTTTCCGCCGCCACCTTCTGAAAGGCCCGCAAGACGGAGGCCAGATTGCCCGAACCTGGGTCAATGATGGCGATTTTCATGGCCGCGGCCTCATGCCAGGCCACGTGCCAGATCGGGGCGCCGATCGGCCAGATTCAGCGCCGCACCTTGATCGTCCCGCGCATGCACCACGCCCACCAGCGCATAATCCTGTTGCGCCAGGCTCCAGCGATAAAGGTTACGCGCTTCAAAACCGATCAGGATTTCGAGCGCCAAAAGCCCCCAGGGGCGAATCACCTCTGGCAGGCCCAGCCCCAGCAGGCTGGCCAGCGCAAAATGCAGCCCCGCCACCACCCACATGCGATGCGCCAGAAACCACAGCAGCGGAAAGAAGCAAGCCAGCCAGGAAAAACCTTCCCGCACCAGTTTCGTCTGCGCCGGACGGCCTAGGCCCGGCGCGCGATAATGGATGGTCCAAACCCGCATATCAGGCTTCCAACACACCCTTAGTCGAAGGAATGGCGTCCATGGCGCGCGGGTCAGCCTCTGTCGCCGCGCGCAGGGCCCGCGCCAGGGCCTTGAAACAGGCTTCGGCGACATGATGCGCGTTGGTGCCCGCACGCTGCGTCATATGCAGCGTAATGCCGGCATTGAAGGCCAGGGCGCGGAAGAATTCTTCGAATAATTCCGTATCCATTTCGCCGATCTTGGGCTGGGCGAAGCTGACCGACCAGGCCAGAAACGGCCGGCCGGAAATATCCAGGGCAGCATCCACCAAAGCCTCATCCATCGGGATCGTCGCGGCGCCGTAACGGCGAATGCCGCGCTTATCGCCCAAAGCCTGGCGCAGGCATTGGCCAATCACGATGCCGACATCTTCGGTGGTGTGGTGGAAATCGATGTGAAGATCACCCTTGGCGTGGACGCGCAGGTCAAACAAGGCATGGCGTGCCAAGGCGGTCAGCATGTGATCGAGGAAGCCTATCCCGGTCGAAACATCCGCGCGCCCTTCGCCATCCAGCTCCAGCGCGACGCCGATGATGGTTTCCGAGGTTTCGCGGTTGATTTCCGCAAAGCGTTTCCGGGGCCAGGTCGTCTTCATGCCGCCTTCCTACGCCCGGGCTTTCGGCGGTGCAACCAAAACCAACCGGAAGAAAATAAGCCGCCGGGTCCGGGGGGCAGAAGGACCACGGCGGCAGAGGAGAAGGCTCTTGATCCATCTGCGGGTCTGTCGCCCGCTGAGGAATTCGCCCGATTGCTCGGTACGGCGTTCCTAAGGGGGAGATGTGTCACGCCCATGTCGGGACGGGGCCAATCGCGTTTCGCCAATGTGTCGCGCGGGCAGGCGGTTGCCTAGGCGCCCCAGGCGCGCCATTTCTGCCACATGACACAGACACAACACGACCCCCTGGGCTGGCACGGCACGACCATTCTTTGCGTTCGCAAGGGCGGGCAGGTGGCCATGGCCGGGGATGGGCAGGTCTCGCTCGGCCAGACGGTGGTGAAGGGCAATGCGCGCAAAATCCGCCGTATCGCCGGCGGCAAGGTGCTGGCGGGCTTCGCCGGCGCCACAGCCGATGCGTTTACGCTGCTGGAACGGCTGGAAGCCAAGCTGGAACGCTTTCCCGATCAATTGGAACGCGCCTGCGTTGATCTGGCGAAGGATTGGCGGACCGACCGTTATCTGCGCCGCCTGGAAGCCTTGCTCGCGGTTGCGGATCACAAACGCTCCCTGCTGGTGACCGGGCAGGGCGATGTGCTGGAACCGGAAGATGCCATTATCGGCATTGGGTCGGGCGGCAATTACGCGCTTTCCGCCGCGCGTGCGCTTTTGCCGGTGGAAGGGGTGGGCGCCGAGGAAATCTGCCGCCGTTCCATGAAAATCGCCGCCGATATCTGCGTCTATACCAATGGCAATATCATCCTTGAAACGCTGGCCGCCAGCGCGGGAGACGTGGCATGACCGAAACCGTCAACCTCTCCCCGCGCGAAATCGTCTCGGAGCTTGATCGCCATATCGTGGGCCAGCAGGAAGCCAAGCGGGCCGTGGCCATTGCATTGCGCAACCGGTGGCGGCGCCAGCAATTGCCCGCCGGGCTGCGTGAAGAAGTGGTGCCGAAGAATATCCTGATGATCGGCCCGACCGGCTGCGGCAAAACCGAAATCGCCCGCCGCCTGGCGCGTTTGGCGAATGCCCCCTTCCTGAAGGTGGAAGCCACGAAATTCACCGAAGTTGGCTATGTCGGCCGCGATGTTGAAAGCATTCTGCGCGACTTGGTTGAGGTTGCCATCACCATGGGCCGGGAAGCCGCGCGCAAGGGCGTGCAGGCCAAGGCGGAATTGGCCGCTGAGGAAACCCTGCTGACCGCCCTGGTGGGTGAAGGCGCCTCGGGCGAAACGCGGCTGAAATTCCGCCGCATGCTGCGTGAAGGCCAATTGGAAAACCGCGAAATCGAAGTGCAATTGGCCGATTCCGGCCCGGCCATGCCGATTGGCATCATGGATCTGCCGGGTGGCCAACCGCCGCAAATGCAGAATTTGCAGGATATGTTCGGCAAGATGTTCGGCGGGCGCAGCAAATCCCGCAAAATGACCGTGGCCGAAGCCCGCGCGGCGCTGCTGAAAGATGAAGCCGATAAGCTGTTGGATCAGGATGCGGTGGTGCGCGACGCACTCGCCAATGTCGAAGCCAATGGCATCGTGTTTCTCGATGAAATCGACAAGATCTGCGCACGCAGCAGCGAAAGCGGCATGCGCGGTGGCGATGTCTCGCGCGAGGGGGTGCAGCGCGACCTGCTGCCATTGATCGAAGGCACCACCGTCACCACCAAGCATGGGCCGGTAAAGACCGACCACGTACTGTTTATTGCCTCTGGCGCCTTCCATCTTTCCAAGCCTTCCGATCTTTTGCCGGAATTGCAGGGCCGCTTGCCGATCCGCGTGGAATTGAAGGCGCTGTCGCGTGATGATTTCCGCCGGATTTTGACCGAGCCGGAACATTCGCTGCTCAAGCAATATACTGCGCTGCTGGGCACGGAAGCGGTCACGCTTGATTTCACACCCGATGCGGTTGAAGCGATTGCCCATCTCGCCGCCGAAATCAATGCGAGCGTCGAGAATATCGGCGCGCGACGCTTGGCGACGGTGCTGGAAAGACTGCTTGAGGAAATTTCCTTCAGCGCCACTGATCGCGCCGGGGAAAGCATTGCGGTGGATGCCGCCATGGTGCGGGACCGCGTGGCACCACTCGCCGCCAGCGCCGATCTTTCGCGTTATATCCTTTAAACAGATGAGCCTTTCGGTCAGCGCCACACCCCCACCGCTTGAAGGGCGGGCGCTGGCCGAATTGCGCGCAGCGTTTGACGCGCTGGAAAATCCCTCCCTCGCGGCGCGCCTTTCGGCCGCCATCGGCACGCCGATTGAAGCTCTCCGCACGGGCTTGCCGGCACCCTTGCAAGGAACATTGAACAAGGCGGTACGCGCTGCCCTGACCGCGGCGATGGAAGCAGCCTTACGCTCTGCCCCAACGCGCAAGCCGGCGGGGATTTCATCTTCCTGGCTGCATCGTGGCCTGGCCGCCGCCACCGGGGTCGCGGGCGGCGCCTTTGGCCTTGCGGGCACCTTGGTGGAATTGCCCGTTTCAACCTCAGTACTGCTGCGCCAGATTGCCGCTATTGCGGCGGAAGAAGGCGAAGACCTCTCCCGCCCGGAAACCAGCGCCGAATGCCTGAAAGTCTTCGCGCTTGGCGGGCGCAGCCCAAGCGATGACGCCGCCGAATCAGGCTATTTCGCACTGCGCCTGGCGCTGGCGGAAGCCATGAAGGGCAGTATCGGCAAAACCCTGCTGCCGGGCTTTATCGCCGCCATCGCCGCCCGCTTTGTGGGACCGATGGGCTTGAAACTCTCTGCCCAGGCAGCACCCATCATCGGCGCCGCTGCGGGGGCCGCGATCAACCTGGCTTTCCTGGAACATTTCCGCGGCGTGGCACGCGGGCATTTCACCCTGCGACGGCTTGAACGCCTTCATGGCGCAGCAGCTGTCCGCAGCGCCTATGAAAGCCTGGCCGCCACCAGGGATGTGGCTTTTCTGAAAGCCTGAGGAAACCGGGGGCGCTGCCCCCGAACCCCCGCCGGGGAGACAGTGTCTCCCCGGTCCCCGCCATGACGTGGCGCCGACATAACCCACCCAGGATATTTGCGTTT
>JBDKIR010000047.1:0-4384 GCA_039797035.1 Pseudomonadota bacterium
ATGGAAATCGGCGGGTTGTCCACCGTTTCAAAACCCAGATCTTCCAGGATACGCAGAATGGACGCTTTCCCGGCACCGGAGAGCCCCGTCACCAGAATAATCTCGCGCACCGGGTTGCTCATGCGGCGAAAGCTCCCGTTTTTTGCTGCAGGCGGCCAGTGACGGCGCCAAGTGCGTAAATGATTTTTTCGCAGGCCGATTCTTCAAAAGCATGCAATGCCAGGCGCGGCACCGCACCACTAGGTCCCTGCCAAAAAGCGGGTTCCGGCAAGCGCGGCACCTCGGCGCGCGCCACCAGATCCACCACGAGGCAGAGCCGCGCTGAGGTGGCCACAGGCAGCCCGGCAAATATGCCCAATCCGCGAATTTCCAACATGCCCTGCAATTGGGGCGGTGCGCTGAGTTCGTTTCCTGTCAGCATCACCTGATCATCCGCCACCAAATGCCAACCGCGCCCGATCAGGCGCAGCACCAGATCGGATTTGCCAGCACCTGATGGGCCGCGGAACAGCACCGCTTCTGACCCCCAAGCTGCAGCGCTTGCGTGGATGAGCATTGTCCGCCAGCGTGATGGCGCTGGCCCCTTCCCGTGGCGGCGCCCTATCGGCCGCTTCTTGCAGGCGGGATCATGGCAGAAACCACAGGGCACGGGAAGCGCTTGCCCAGACAGTGCAGGCAAGGCAGCCTGTGTGTATGATCCAACGCAGCGACATCAGCGCCGCCATGGCGCGCATTGCCCCCCATATCCGGCGCACCCCGGTGCTGCGCTTGGCACCACAGGAATTGGGCACCGAAAACCCCGTAACCTTGAAGCTTGAGTTCCTGCAGGTCACCGGCTCTTTCAAACCGCGTGGTGCTTTCAATCGGTTATTAAATGGCAAATTGCCAAGTGCGGGGGTGATTGCCGCTTCGGGCGGGAATCACGGCGCGGCGGTTGCCTATGCGGCACAAGCCCTGGGCGTAGCTGCTGAAATTTTTGTCCCCGCACCCACCCCTGCCGTGAAACGCAACCGCATTGAAGGCTTTGGCGCCAAGTTGGTCGTTGGCGGTGCAAGTTATGAGGAAGCCCGCCTGGCATCCGAAGCTCGTGCCACGCAAACCGGCGCGCTTTTGGTGCATGCCTATGATCAGGCCGAGGTGGTGACCGGGCAAGGCACCATCGGCCTTGAATTGGAACAGGATGCGCCGGAATTGACCCATGTGCTGGTCGCTGCGGGCGGCGGAGGCCTGTTTGGTGGCATTGGCGCCTGGTATGCGGGCCGGGCTGGTTTGGTGGTGGTGGAACCGGAATCCTGCGCCACGCTTGCTGCAGCGCAGCGTGCCTCAGCCCCTGTTGATGTACCCGTCGGCGGTATCGCTGCCGATAGCCTTGGCGCCAGACGCGCAGGGCATATCGCTTTTGATGTCATGCGCCATTGCAACGCCCTTTGTGTGACCATTCCGGATGAAGCCATTGTCGCGGCGCGCCGTTGGCTATGGGAAAGACTGCGCATTGTGGCTGAACCGGGTGGCGCGACCGCCCTTGCTGCGCTGCTTTCTGGCGCATGGCGCGCACCAAGCGGCGCACATATCGGCATTGTATTATGTGGCGCGAATTGTGAGCCCGGCAGCGTCATCTAAACGCCCGGTCTTTCCTGCAATGATTCAGCGCCATCATCGCCATACCTATCTTGTCAGGCAGAAAATCGCTTTGTAGGCTTTCTGTGATCACAATACGCCATCACGCAATTCATGGTCTGAAGACGACGATGAGATGTGTAAAGGTGGCCAGGGGAAACGGATATGACAGCATCTTGTCCCGCAGTTTCTGCGGGATTTTGCCGCCTTGGTCGTGCCGTCAGCCGCGCAATAGGGGTGAAGCATGACTGATTTCCGCCACTTGAAGGACAAGATCGCCATCGTTGGCGTCGGCAATACGGCGTATGGCAATTTTCCGGATACGGATGATTACGGGCTTGGGGCCCAAGCCTTCCGCAGCGCCCTGCAGGATTGCGGTCTGGAAAAGAACAAGGTTGATGGACTGCTGGTCTGCCGCGTGCCGTATTACGCACGGATGGGTGAAATTCTTGGCCTCAATCCGCGCTGGACAGTTCCCTTGCCACCGCACGGCCGCATGTCCGCCATGGGCATTATTGAAGCAGCCGCGGCCTTGGAAGCTGGTCTTTGCGATTATGCCGCGCTGATTTACACCAATATTGGTCGCTCTCGTCGCGTGAATTATGGGGGCGATGAAAATCCAGGCGTCTGGGATCCTTTTGGCTTCACCTCCCCCGGTGCAGCGCATGCCCTGATGTTCCAACGGCACAGAGCGCTCTATGGCACCACCACGCGGCAATTGGCGGAAGTGTCTGTCGCCTTCCGTCATCACGCCTGCCTGAACCCTGACGCGGTGATGAAGCAGCCCATCACCATTGATGACCATGAAGCGGCGCGCCCCATTACAGAACCGCTGCGCCTGCTGGACTACTGCCTGATCAATGATGGCGCTGTCTGCATCATCATGACCACGAAGGAACGCGCCAAGGATTTGAAAAAAGCGCCCGTGATGATTTCCGGTATTGGCGCGCGGGAAGCCTATAGCACCGCCTCCATGCCGAATTTCGATCTCAATTTCTGGTATGATGAAGCGCGCGATGTGGCACGCCAGGTTTATGGCATGGCGGGGGTGGGGCCCGGGGATGTCGATTCCCTGATGTGCTATGATAATTTCAGCCCGACGGTTCTTTTCAGCCTGGAAGGGCTGGGCTTTTGCGGCCAGGGCGAATCCGGTTCCTTTGTGGAGGGCGGCACACTGAAGCTGGGCGGTAAATTACCGACCAATACGGATGGCGGCCATTTGTCCAATTCCTACATGCAAGGCTGGGCGCTGAATGTCGAAGCCGTCCGCCAGTTGCGGGGTGAATGCGGCGCAAGGCAGGTGAAGGACGCGGAAGTGGTGCAGTTCTGCGCCATTACGCCTTGCTCACGCAGCATCATCTATACCAAGGGCTGAAGGAAATACTGTTATGGACACCAAGCTTCCCGCCAAGCCCCGCCCCCGTATTGATGCCTTCAATCGTGGCTTTTGGGAGAATTGCCGCAAGGGCGTTCTATCCATCCAGACCTGCGATGATTGTAGCCATCGCCATTACCCAGGTACACCAGTGTGCCCGAATTGCCTTTCCAGCAAACAAAGCTGGCAGCCAGTTTCTGGCCAAGGCACTTTGCTGTCCTGGGTGAGGTTTCACCGCGCCTATTGGGATTCCTTCCGGGATGATCTTCCCTACGCGGTATGCCTTGTTGGCCTTGCGGAAGGGCCCATGATGATCAGCAATCTGGTCGATGCTGACCCTGAAACACTGCCAATTGGCAGCGCCCTGCAAGTCGCCTTCGAGCAAGTGGATGAAACGCTGACGCTGCCGAAATTCAAACCACTCAAAACCTAAAAAAACGATCCACCCTTAGGAGGAAGTCCCATGAAAACCATAAAAATAATCTTCGCCTCCTTGTTGATGATGCTGGGCTACGTTACGGCCGGACAGGCACAGGATCGCGGTACATTGCGCGTGGTGGTGCACGCCAATCTGCAGATTCTGGATCCGGTTTGGACAACTGCCTTCATTACCGGACGCCACGCCTACCTGATTTATGATACGCTCTATGCCATGGATTCACGCTTCATGCCGCAACCGCAAATGGTTGAACGGCATGAAACCTCGGCCGATCTACTCACCTGGCGGTTTACCCTGCGTGATGGCCTGAAATTCCATGATGGCGAACCTGTGCGCTCCGCCGATGTGGTGGCTTCGCTGCGGCGCTGGATGCAGCGCGATGTGATGGGCCAGCGCCTTGCGCAATTTACCGCCTCAGTTGAAGCGGAAAGTGACAAGGTCTTCGTCATCAAATTACGCGAACAATACGGCTTGGTACTGGACAGCTTGGCCAAGGCCAGCAATCCGGCCTTTATTATGCCAGAACGTGTGGCGCTGACCCCGGCCACGACCCAAATCACTGATTTCATCGGCTCCGGCCCGTTCATCTTCGTGCGTGATGAATGGCGCCCGGGCAATCGCGTTGTGTATCGCCGTAACCCCGATTATGTGCCGCGCAGCGAAACACCGGATTACCTTTCGGGCGGCAAGCGCGCGCTAGTGGATCGCGTGGAATGGCTATACATCCCGGACCACAACACCACCCTGGCAGCGCTGAATGCTGGCGAGATCGATTACTTTGAAGCGCCGCCGCTTGATTTCATCCCGGTGATGGAACGCAATCGCAATATCCGGATCGTCAATATCGATCCCCTGGGTATTCAAGGCGTCATTCGCCCCAACCACTTGCACCCGCCCTTCAACGACCCAAGGGCGCGGCGTGCCCTGGCGCATCTGGTACGTCAGGAAGATTA
>JBDKIR010000048.1:0-3710 GCA_039797035.1 Pseudomonadota bacterium
TCGCAGGAAGCAAAGCTGGTCAGCATGACGATTCTGGCCGCGCATTTCCTGAAGCCGGGAGTAAGAAAATGAGTATGTCTGTTTCCATCGGTCGCCGCCCCTTCCTGTTCGGTGCGGCCGCGAGCGCGCTGGCCAGCCCGGCCATTGCCCAAGGGGCCTGGCCCTCTCGCCCGATCCGCATCGTGGTGCCCTTCCCGCCGGGTGGTTCGAATGATGTTGTCGCCCGCCCGCTTGCCGAGCGTTTGCAAGCCCGGCTTGGCCAGCCCGTGGTGATTGAGAATCGCGCCGGTGCCGGTGGCGCCATTGGTGCCACGGCCGTCACCCAATCGCCGGCCGATGGCTATACGCTCATGGTCTCCTCATCCTCCTTCGCCACGACATCGATCGTGCAGCGTGTGCCCTGGGGGGTCCTGGAGAATTTCACCCCCGTCGCCTTGCTCGCACGTTCCCCCTTCATCGTGCTGGTGCATCCGGATTTCCCGGCGCGCAGCGTGGCGGATCTGGTGCGCATGGCGCGTGAAAGACCGGGCGCGATTGACTATGGCTCCTCCGGCCCTGGCGGCATCAATCACTTCGTCACCGAATATTTTTGCCTGCGCGCCGGCATCAAAATGAATCACGTGCCCTATCGCGGCATGCCGCCTGCCGTGACGGATCTGGTCGCCGGTCATATCCCCGTGCTGATCACCACCATGCCAAGTGCGGCGGGCGTGGTGCGCGAAGGCCGCGTGCGGCTTTTGGCCTATACGGCGCCAGGCGCACCAGATGGCTCCCCCCCCGGCCCCACCGTCAAGGAAACCGGCATTGATTATGAAAGCGATATCTGGTGGGGGTTATTCGCCCCGCGCGGCCTGCCGCCCGAGATCCTGACGCGGCTTAACACCGAAACCAATGCGGCCTTGGCCGACCCTGAAATGGCGAGGCTTTTGCAAACCGAAGGCGCCCGCCCCGCCCCTGCCACACCACAAGCCTTTACCGATATCCTGCGTGTGGAACTCACGCGTTGGCGGGAAGTGGCGGCGGCGGCCAATATCAAGCTGGATTGATCCCATGGCGGCCATGCATCGCAAGAATTTCGACCCCAAGGCGAAAGGCGCCATGGATGGCGTGCGTGTGATTGACCTCTCACGCCTCGTCGCTGGCAATATCCTGACCAAGGTTTTTGCCGATCACGGCGCCGAAGTCATCAAGGTGGAACCGCCCGAAGGCGATACCTTGCGGGCCTGGCGCGTGGGCGGGGTTGAGACCAGTTGGAAAACCATCTGCCGCAACAAGAAAAGCATCTGCCTTGATCTGAAAAACCCGGAAGGCATCGCGACCGTGCGCGCTTTGGCACGCGACGCCGCCATGCTGGTGGAAAGCTTCCGCCCCGGCGTGCTGGAAGCCATGGGGCTTGATCCTGCCGACTTGCTCGCCGCCAATCCGCGCCTGGTCATCGCGCGGGTTTCCGGCTGGGGGCAAGATGGTCCCTATCGCCACAAGCCGGGCTTTGGCACTTTGGTGGAAGGCTATTCCGGCTTCGCCGCCATCAATGGTTTCGAAGACCGCGAACCTGTGCTGCCGCCGATGTTCATGGGCGATGCCTATGCCGGGCTTTATGGTTCCGCCGCCGCCATGATCGCGCTGCGCCACGCGGAAGCGACCGGCCAGGGGCAGGTGATTGATATCTCGCTCTTTGAACCGCTGTTCAGCGTATTGGAACCGCAAGTGGCGAATTGGCGCCTGACGCGGAAACGCAAACCCCGCACCGGCAGCCGCAGCACCAATACATCGCCGCGCAATGCCTATCGTACCCAGGATGGCGGCTGGGTCTGCCTGTCGGCCTCGACGCAAGGCATGACGGAAAAGCTGCTGCGTTCCATCGGGCAGGAAGCGCTGATCACTGACCCACGCTTCGCCAATAACCCGGCACGGGTGCAGCATTGGCAAGAACTGGATGCGATTATCGGTGGCTTCATCGGCGCGCGGAGCCTTGCCGAAAACCTGGCGCATTTCGACAAGGCAGGTGTCACCATCGGGCCCATCATGGATACCGAAATGCTGGATAGTGACCCTTACGCCATTGAACGCGAAGCGCTGATCGAAGTGCCGGATGCCGAAATGCCCGGCGGCTGGCTGCCGATGCATGGCATGGTGCCGCGGCTATCGGGCACACCTGGGATTTTGGCCCGACCGGCGCCGAAGCTTGGCGAACATAATGCCGAGATTCTGGAACCGGCTTTGGGCGCTCAGCATTTTCAGAAACTGCGTGAAGGCGGGGTGATCCGCGGATGAGCAAGATGTTTGATCTGACCGGGAAAAACGCGCTGGTGACGGGATCCAGCCAAGGGATTGGCTTCGGCCTTGCGCGCGGGCTTGCGGAAGCGGGGGCGCGCGTCATCATCAATGGGCGCGACCCAGCCAAGCTGACCACGGCGCAGCAGCGGCTGCGCGATTTGGGCATTGAAACCACCGCCTGCGCCTTTGACGTGACCGACGCCAAGGCGGTGGAAGCTGGCTTCACCGAAATTGAAAATCGCTGCGGCCCGCTGGATATCCTGGTCGCCAATGCCGGGATCATGCGCCGCGCCCCCGCCACCGAAATGCCGCCCGAAACCTGGCGCGAAGTGCTTGGCACCAATCTGGATGGCGTCTGGTATTGCTGCCAGGCCGCGGGCAAACGCATGGTGCCGCGCGGTGCGGGCAAAATCATCACCATCTGTTCCGTGCAAAGCGAATTGGGCCGCCCCACCATCGCGCCTTACGCCGCGAGCAAAGGCGCGCTGCGGATGTTGACTCGCACGCTTTGCGCCGAATGGGCCAAACACGGCGTCAATGTGAATGGCGTGGCACCGGGCTATTACGCAACGGAGCTGACCAGCGCCTTGGTGCAGAACCAGGAATTCAATGATTGGCTCTGCCAGCGTGTGCCGGCCGGGCGCTGGGGCAAGGTGGAGGAATTGGTGGGCGCGACCGTTTTCCTCGCCTCCCCTGCCTCAAATTTCGTGCATGGCCATCTGCTTTATGTCGATGGCGGCATGACAGCGGTGGTTTAGCGACAATCGCGCGGGGGTTCACCCCGCGCGTGCGATCAACTTCTTCGCACGTTCCACAATCGGCTTGTCAATCATATCGCCTTCAAAAGCGACCGCGCCCTTACCTTCCGCCAAAGCGGCATCGAAGGCGGCAACCAAGCGTTTGGCGCGGGCAACCTCCTCGGGCCGGGCGCCATATTCCTCATTGATGATCGCGACCTGAGATGGATGCACGCAGGACGCACAGGCAAAGCCAATCGCGCGCGACCGGCGCAGCATGGCGCGATAACCATCCAAATCCTTCAAGCCCGCCACGGTGCCGATAAAGCCGAGCGGCAGAATCCCCGCGCCACGCGCGGCAATCAGCCCAAGGCGCTTCGGCAAATCCAAGGCATCCGGCGTGGGTTCAGCACCCAAATCGGTCGCCAAATCCTCACCGCCCACGCCCAAAGCCACAATGCGCGGATCAGCCCCCGCACTCGCATCCGCATGGCGCAAGGCAGCGGCATCTTCGATCAGCACAATGAAGCGCAGCGAGCCCACCGCACGCCCCGCCGCCATTTCCGATTCGGCTGCGAGTTCTGAGAGCAAGCGCACATGATCCGCCCCCATCATCTTGGTGCAGATCAGCCCATCCGCGCCGGCTGCTGCCGCCGCCGCAATATCCTCGGCCGCCATGCGCAGCGGGCGATTGAT
>JBDKIR010000049.1:0-5614 GCA_039797035.1 Pseudomonadota bacterium
CCCAGCAATCGTTCCGAGCCGCTTCGATGCGAGCCACGGCATTGCCTATCATGGCGCGATCACGTGCGAGATTTTCTTGTCGTGCTGCCAGCAGACTGGCCATTTGATGTGGCGCGGGTCCACCAAGAATTGTCCTGCTCTGGATATTCTGTGTTGGGTCTAAAGCCTGTCGCAGGGTATCTGCCGGAATGCATAAGGGCTTACCGAATAGACTTTCCGCCGCGGTATCCAGTTTTTCGCTGGTAATGGTTTCGGCACTGCGTCCCTCTGCGAGGGCATCGCGCACGACAAGAGCAACAACATTATGAGCCATTCTGAAACTCAAGCCGCTTTCACGGACGATGACATCGGCAAGCTCCGTCGCCGTGCCGAAGCCCTCACGTGCGGCTTGCAGCATCCGCTCAGGCCGAAGTGTCAGGCCATGCAGAACCTCCCGAAACAGGCCAATGATACGACTTGTGCGTAAGGCTGCTTCCAGAACTGGTTCATTCACGGCGGTAACCGCATCATTCACATCAGCAAAGGCAGTATTTTTGGTGCAGGCCATTGCCGCATTATGGAGCCCCTGTACCATCGCTGCCGCGGCCTTGAGGTGTTCCAGAGCTACCGGATTCTTCTTCTGTGGCATGATGCTGGATACAGCCGAATGCCGATCGGCCAATTCGATAAACCCGTATTCCCAGCTGCCCCAAATCTGCAGATCGGTGGCCAGGCGGGATAGTAATGTCATCAGAACAGCCATGGCGCCGGAGGCTTCAAGCGCATCATCGCGCGACGATACCGCATCATAGGCAAGTTCCAGGGGCGCGGCGAAACCAAGCTGGGCTGCCACCCATTGCCGGTCCAGGTTAAAGGCTGTGGTGGAAAGTGCGCCCGCGCCCAGCGGACAAAGGTCGCAATGGGCAAGCGCGCCGATAAGCCGTGTATGATCACGCGCAAGCGCATCGGCCGCTGAGGCCAGCCAATAGCCGAAGGTGATGGGCTGTGCATGTTGCCCATGCGTGTAACCAGGCATCACCGTTGCGGAATATGTCTTAGCCATATCAAGGATAGTGCCGCGCAATTCCGCAAGTCCCTGCAACACTTTCAGCAATTCCTCGCGGAGAGCCATACGCCAAGTCGTTGCGTTCAGGTCGTTGCGGCTACGCCCGGTATGCAGCCTGCCGCCGACATCCGGCCCAAGCTTTTGGATAATGCAGCGTTCGACGTAGGAATAAAGATCTTCCTGCCGATAATCCACCGGCACGCCATCCGGCCCGGCTTCTGCCAATGCACGTATTTCGCTCAAAACGGCTGCGATAGGCTGTGCCGCCACAATATTCTGGCGCACAAGCATGAGCCCATGCGCCAGATGAACCCACATTTCATGGGCGAAGACGTAACGCTGCGCCCGCGCGACAGAGCCGCGATAATAACTATCTACCAGCAGAGCCGAAGGCGGTTCCTTCACCCTTTCGCGCAAATTCACCGCTTCGGTCATTGGCTGTCTTCCTATGGGCGCTGGTTGCTCAGCACCACAGTGCCGGAGGAGGAGAACATCCCACCCACACCATGCGCCACACTGACTTTCACATTCGGCACCTGCGCTGGCGCCGTTCCACGTACCTGGCGGACACTCTCCTGCAAGGCAAACATGCCGTACATGCCAGTATGGGTGTAGGAAAGCCCGCCACCATTGGTGTTCATGGGCAGTTTCCCGCCGGGGGCCGTATTGCGTTCCCAGATGAAATCCTTGGCTTCACCACGCTTGACGAAGCCAAGATCTTCCAACCCATACATGGGCAGATGCGCGAAGGCGTCATAGATCATCAAGTGATCCACGTCGCTATGCTTGATACCAGCCATGCGGAAGGCTTCCGGTCCCGCCACACGGAAGGCGCGTGATGAGGTGAAATCCTGCATCTGGCTGACCATGGTCGTTTCCACGCTTTCGCCTGTGCCGAGAATGTAGCAAGGCTTGGTCGGGAAATCCTTGGCGCGATCGGCAGATGTCAGGATCAGCGCACCGCCGCCATCCGTTACTAGGCAGCATTGCAGCAGCCGGAAGGGGTAGGCGATCATCTTGCTGTTCAGCACATCGTCAATTGTGATCGGATCACGGAAGGCCGCACGTGGATTTTTGCCGGCCCATTCGCGCTGCACCACCGCCACTTGCGCCATTTGTTCATGCGTGACGCCATAGGTTTTCATGTAGCGTAGCACTGGGATGGGGAAGAGTGTGGGCGGCCCCATCGGGCCGAAAGGCGCTTCGAACTGGCCGTTCAGGCTTTGCGGTTCCGCAGGCCGTGGGGTGCCATTGACGCGCGACTTTCCGCTTTCCCCATGTGTGATCAACACTGTCTTGCAGTAGCCAGCATGGATTGCGGCCGCCGCATGGCGCACATGCAGCATGAAGGAACAGCCACCCACCCCGGTACCATCAACCCATTTGGGCGTGATCCCGAGATAGTGAGCGACCTGTTGCGGCATCATGGGGCCAACGCAGGCCACACCATCAATATCGGTGGGCTTCAAGCCTGCTTCCGCCATGGCATTCAGGGCTGCATCCGCATGCAGCATGATTTGCGACATATCAGGCACGGCGCCGATACGGGTACTTTCGGCCGCGCCGACAATAGCAATTTCACCTGGACGAATCATGGCTCAGCCCTCCTTCGCGGGGCGGAAAAGGGGCAGGGTGATATCGTCATCCATCTTGGTGGGCGCCAATTCCAGCTTCATGTCCAGCACCAAGGCCTCAGGCGTTTGCGGGCATTCAACGATATTCGTCATCATCCGCGGGCCTTCTTCCAACTCCACAACCGCAATCGCATAAGGGGGCTTGAAGCCCGGCACTGGGCGATGATGGATGACGTAGGAATGGAGCGTTCCCCGGCCGGAGGCTTCAAAAACCTCAACATTGCGCGTGCCCGTATAAGGGCTGAAGGGGCGGGGTGGGAAATAAGGCTTGCCGGTATCGCCACAGCGCTGCAGCAGCAATTTGCCCTGACGCAACCCATCCCAGAAGTGCTTGGTTTCCGGCGTTGGTTCGGGCCTGGCGCGGCCTGGTTCTAGACTCATTGTGGCGCTTCCTCCTGCCAAATATCGAACCATGATCCACCCAATAGGGCGGATGGGGAAGGGGGTACTATAGTTCCAGGATACGTTCCGGGGCGTCCTTCCTGCGGATCACATCCCAAAGGCCGATCATGTTCCCGCGAAACCGCCCCCAGCGATCAGCCCATGGTTCCGGAAACGCCGCCAGAAGCAGATTCTTCAGGCAATGCCGTGCCGCGCTTGGCAGGGCGTGGCTCCAGGGAAAGCTGCCCTTTCGGGCCAGATAAATGGGATTGACCACTTGCGAATAGCCAAGACGCAAGCCGGGTACGCGCCCGCTCTTGCTGCCAAGATGCACCCCGCGTGCGCCAGCGAGTCTTAGGATGCGGCCATATCGGCCAAGGCGGCGCGTGACATCGATGTCTTCATACCAGGCGTAGAGCGGAAGTCGTTCATCCACCTGAATGCCATGGGCCGTGACCATGGTCATCCGGAAAGCCATATTGCAGCCATAGCCATTGAAGGCAGGGGTCACGGCCTGTGAGTCTGAGGCCCCTGGATCTGCCGCGAGCAGCGCAGCACCTTCTTCCAAGCTATAACCAGGCGCATTGGCGCCATCCGCAATAACCGTACCGGTTGCCACGACCATATCCGGATAACGCTGAAAAGCTGCTTCCAGTACGGCCAGAAACTCAGGATTGCAGAGGAAATCATCATCGATGAAAAGGACGATATCGCAATCCTGCACCGCCGCGAGAATTCGATTGCGTTGGCGCGGAAGGCCTGCAGGTGCGGTGATGAACTCCACTCCCGGGATGTCGGTGCAATCAGTGACGTCATCAGCGGTGACATGGCAGACCACAATACGATCTGGCTTCCTGCTTTGCCTGTCCAGATCGCGCAGCACGCCAGCCAGAATGGGCGCGCGCCCGCGTGTCGCGATGCCGATCGCTATGCGCATTGTCTGGCTTCTTGGATCGGGGAGGGGAAGGGAAGGCGGCTGGCTTCCTTGGCCAAGGCCCCTGTCAGGCGGCCCCACCACGTCATGGCATAGTAGCCGGCCTCATGAAAATTCAGCCGCAGCATACTAAGTCCCACCCCACCAATCGGGCGCAGCAAAAAGGCTGCCCAAGCTGATAATGGGGCATGGTGGCGGCGCAACACAAAGCCAAGGCCGCGCCCATAACTTGCGGCGCGCGCCACCGCCACTTCCGTCAATCTTTTATCGGGGTGAATGATACGAAGCGTTGCATCATAAAAAGCGTGCAAGCCCCGGCCCATCGCCCGACACACCAGATCATTGCCTTCGGCAGAGCCAAAGCGTGTGCCTGGGCCAAGGCGTTCATCGAAGCCACCGAGGTCAAGCGCTATTTGCCGCGGCAAGAATAGATTGAACTCGATGACGCTGGTCCAGACATTACCGAGGTTGATGGGGCCTGCCTCTTGCCGCCAGCGCCCCGAGCCCAAGCCACCGGTGGGTGAAGCGGAAGGTCCCGTCAAAATCGTGAGGGCTGGATCGGATGCAAAGATCTGGTCCACCTGCTGCAGAACGGTTTTGGGGTAAAGGCAATCATCATCCGGAAAAGACACAATATCGCCCTTTGCATGGCTCAGGCCGAGATTGCGCGCATGATTGGCATTGCGGATGGTAGAATGAAGTCGTCTTAGCGGTAGGCGATCCTGATACGTCGCCATGATGGGGCCAAGGCGATCATCCGTATTCTGGTCCACCAGGATGACCTCAAAATCATCCCGCTCTTGGTCCAGCAGGCTTTCCAGCAATAAGCCTATTTCAGCGCTGCGGCCGAGCGTTGCAACGATGAGAGAAAACCTCATGCTGCGGTGATCCCCAAGGCGCCATGCACGACATTGCGGAGACTATTCCGGAAGTGGGCTGCGCTAAAGCGTTCCGCATTGCGGCGGCAATCTGCCGGGTTGATCGCGGGCGCCAGAGCCTCAAATCGCTCGACCGCCGCCTGCAAACTATCAACGGTCTGATGATCAAAGAATAGACCTGTCGGGTTCGGGGCCGGTGGCGGGATTATGATGTCGCGCGCCCCGCCACGCCCAAAGGCGATGACCGGCGTACCACACGCTTGGGCTTCAACGGTGGCGATGCCGAAATCTTCCTCTGCGGCAAAAACGGCTGCGCGCGCGCCCTGTGTCAGCGCGATCAATTCACTGCGCGCAAGCCTACCGGTAAATTGGATATTCGGTGCTCCACCGGCCGCTGTCCGCGCCTGCGCTTCGTTCGGACCATCCCCAACGATGATGAGGCGGCGGTTCGGCATGGCGCGGAAGGCAGCCGCGATCAAGTCTACGCGCTTGTAAGGCACGATGCGTGAGGCAATGAGATAGTAATCCCCTTTTGTCTCCGACAAGGCAAAGCTTTCTATGTCAACGGGGGGATACAAAACATTTGCGTCACGACGCCAGGTTTTTTGAATACGTTCTGCAATATAGCTTGAATTGGCCAGAAGAAGATCCGGATTCAGCGCGCTGGCGCGATCCCAAAGCCGCATGCGGTGCAGAAGCCAGCGCGTATAGGCCCCTTTCAAGCCACGCTCCAGCTTCGCTT
>JBDKIR010000050.1:0-5811 GCA_039797035.1 Pseudomonadota bacterium
CGCCTGGGAAAGCTTGGCGCCGCGCCCGGCGATAATGATCGGCTTTTCGGCCGCCGCAATCATATCGACCAATTGGCTGACCAGCGTGGGGTCCGGCTGCGGGCGCTGCGCCACCGGCAGATATTCGGCGGAGGGGATATAATCCACCATATGCGGATAGGTCTGCTTTTGCAGATCCATCGGAATGCTGATCACCACGGGGCGGCGTTCCAGCGCCGCGAAATGGAAGGCTTCACGTACATTATCAAGCGCGCGATCCATGGTCTTGACCGAGATATGATGCGCGCCGGTTGCCTGCGTCAGCGGCGCCATATCGATCTGCTGGATGTAATAGGGCGCGGCGATGGGTGAATCGCCCGCGAAGACCACCATCGGCGTATTTGCGCGCGCGGCAATCGCCAGACCCGTCATGATTTGCGTGAAGCCCGGCCCGCAGGTGGTGGACGCAACGCCCACCTTGCCCGTCGCGCGTGCATAAGCATCGGCCATGGCAACGGCACAATGCTCATGCCGGGCATGGATGACATTCATGCCAGGGATGCGCTGCATCGCCTCAGTCCAATACATATTTGCATCACCCATCAGGGTGAAAAGCGTATCGCAGCCTTCTTGCGCGAAGACGGTTGCCAGAACATCGGAAAGCTTGGGCGATGCCATGATTATTTGTTTCCTTTACCGAAAAGGCCGCTGAGCCAGGAGAGAAAGGCCCGCCAGAGCAGGCCGAATGCATTCAATTCCGCCGCCGGCGCAGGGGGCGGCGCGGGCGGCGGTGATGGTGATGGTGGTGGAGGGGACGCTGTGCTGGCGGCGGGTGCCGCGGTGTCGCTGGCAGGCTGCGCCACCGGGGCGGCTTCCACTGCGGCCGCTGCCGGTGCGGCCGCCATGGCCTGATTGGCCATATTATTGGCGAATTCCGCCAAAAGCGCCCGCGCCACATGCACCCCGCCGGCATTGGCGAAGGTTTCAAGCGGCCCGGTCACGGTGAAACTGCCATTCACCGTCAGCCTGGTGCCATTGCCGTCGGCTTCCGCCAGCACTTCGCCATTGGCAAGCGCCCGCGATGCGCCGCGTTGATCAATGCCGCGCCCTTCGATGCGGCAGCGATGCGCATCATGGTCGTAATCAAGCTTGGCTTCACCGCGAAAGGCCGCCGTGGTGGGGCCGAATTTTACCTTGATCGCCCCACGCCAAAGGCCATCGCCTGTCGAAGGGGCAAGCTGTGCGCCCGGAATGCAGGCCGCCACGGCGGCAGGGTCACTCAAGAGCGGCCAAACCACGCCCAGGGGCGCGGGGATAAGGGTTTGTTCCGAAATATCCGGCATGGTGCTGCGTTTGATCCTGTAAGAGGATCGCAGCCTGCGCAAAGCTGGCGCCGGGCGCAAGCCCGCCCGGGCCCGTCCTAAACGGTCAAGAGTTTCAGGACATTCTCGCGTGGCAGGTCAGCGGCCGGCCCGGCCAAGGCGACCTCTCCGCGCACCATGACAGAAATGGAATCGGCCAATTCCCGGGCGAAGTCGAAATATTGTTCGACCAGGATCACCCCCATGCCGCGTTCCTTGGCCAGCAGCGCGATGACGCGGGCGATATCCTTGATGACATTGGGCTGGATGCCCTCGGTCGGTTCATCCAGGATCAGCAGCCGGGGCCGCGCCGTCAGCGCGCGCGCGATGGCGAGTTGCTGTTGCTGCCCGCCTGAGAGATCCCCACCCCGGCGCTTGAGAAAGCTTTTCAGGATAGGGAACAGATCGAAAATATCCTCCGGCACGCCTGAGCCGCGTGGCGCGGCGGCCAGCGCGGTTTCAAGGTTTTCCTGCACCGTCAGAAAGGGGAAGATTTCGCGCCCCTGCGGCACATAGCCAATGCCCGCCCGGGCGCGTTCCGCCGGGGGCAGGCGCGTGATGTCGCGCCCTTCCCAGGTGATCTGCCCGGCCGAGACTTTCTCCAGCCCCATGATGGCGCGCATGAGGGATGATTTGCCAACACCATTGCGCCCCAGCACGCAGGTGATCTGGCCGGGGCTCGCGTTAAGGTCCACGCCGCGCAGGCAGAGCGAGGCACCGTAGGAAAGCTCAATGTTCTTGACCGTCAGCACGGATCAGCGCCCCAAATACACATCAATCACCCGTGGATCTTCCTGCACCTGATCAATCGGCCCTTCGGACAGCACCGTGCCTTCATGCAGCACCGTGACCTTGCGCCCCAGTGCGCGGACAAATTCCAGATCATGTTCCACCACCACCACGCTGCGTTGCCCGGCGATACGCCGGAGCAGGGCGGCGGTATGTTCGGTTTCCTGATCCGTCATGCCAGCCACCGGTTCATCCACCAGCAGCAATTGCGGATCCTGCATCAACAACATACCGATTTCGAGCCATTGGCGCTGCCCGTGGGAGAGAATGCCGGCGCGATCCTTGGCGCGTTCCGTGAGACCAATCTCGTGCAATACTTCGTCAATTCTCTCCCGCGCCTCACCACTCAGGCGCCAATGCAGCGCGGCCAGGGTACCGCGTGGCGCTTTCAGGGCGAGTTCCAGATTCTCGAACACTGTCAAAGCATCGAACATGGTGGGCTTCTGGAATTTCCGCCCAATGCCAAGATTGGCGATGCGGGTTTCATCCAGCCGTGTCAGGTCATGATCGCCAAAGCGCGCCGTGCCGCTATCGGGCCGGGTCTTGCCGGTGATGACATCCATCATGGTGGTCTTGCCCGCGCCATTGGGCCCAATCACGGCGCGCAATTCGCCTGGTTCGACAATCAGCGAAAGATTGTTGAGTGCGCGGAAGCCATCAAAGGTAACCGTGATGCCATCCAGATAAAGTGCTGCGCCTTTTTTCATGTCCGGCGCCTCCAACTCAGGCCAATCAGGCCGCGTGGTAATAACAGGGTGACGATGATGAAAAGCGCGCCCAGCACCAGAAGCCAAAGATCCGGCGCGAAAGAGGTAAGCCAGGTTTTCAGCGCATTGACCGAAAACGCGCCAAGGATCGCGCCAATCAAGGTGCCGCGCCCGCCAAAGGCAACCCAGACCACGGCTTCAATCGAATTCCCCGGGCTGAATTCGCCGGGGTTGATGATGCCGACAATCGGCACGTAAAGCGCACCCGCCAGCCCCGCCATCATGGCCGATAGCACAAAGACAAAAAGCTTGAAGGCCGTGACATCATAACCGAGGAAGCGCACGCGGCTTTCCGCATCCCGAATGGCAATCAAAAGCCGCCCGAATTTGGAATTCACCACATGGGCGGAGATCAGCAGCGTGATCAGCAGCGCCCCAAGCGCTGCCAGATACAACCCGGCCCGCGCGCTTGGCGTATTGAGCGGCACGCCAAGCAGATCCTTGAAATCGGTGAAGCCATTATTGCCGCCAAAGCCCATATCATTGCGGAAGAAGGCGAGCATGAGGGCATAGGTCATGGCCTGGGTGATGATGGAAAGATAAACGCCGGTGATGCGGCTGCGAAAGGCCAACCAGCCAACCAGCCCCGCCAAGGCGCCCGGCACCAACAACGCCATCAACATCGCGAAGGGGAAATACTCAAAGCCCAGCCAATACCAGGGCAATTCCTTATACCCCAGAAACACCATGAAATCCGGCAATACGGGATGGCCGTAAACGCCCCGATTACCGATCATGCGCATCAGATGCATGCCCATGGCATAGCCACCCAGCGCAAAGAAGGCGCCATGACCAAGGCTGAGGATGCCGGCGTAACCCCAGGCCAGATCGATGGAAAGTGCCAGGATGGCGTAGCAGATCCATTTGCCTGTCACGGCCACGACAAAATCCGAAATACGCAAGGGATGGCCGGCCGGCAGCGCATTTAGAATGGGCGGCAGCAGAAGCAGCACAAGGATCAACGCCAGCAAGGCAAAGCGTAGATTGAACCGCAGAGAGGAGAGGCCTTGCATGGTCATTGATCCGCCGCCCGGCCTTTGAGCGCGAAAAGCCCCTTGGGTCGTCGCTGGATGAACAACATGATGCCCACCAATACCGCGACCTTGGCCAGCACGACGCCGGCATAGGGTTCGAGCAATTTATTCACCACACCAAGTGTCAGCGCGCCAATCAGCGTCCCGGCCAGGCTACCAACGCCGCCAAACACCACCACCATGAAGCTATCCACGATATAGCCCGTGCCAAGATTGGGGGAGACATTATCGATTTGTGAGAGCGCAACGCCCGCCATGCCGGCAATGCCGGACCCGAAGGCAAAGGTCAGCGCATCCACCCGACCGGTGCGAATGCCCATGGTCGCGGCAATGCGCCGGTTTTGCACCACGGCGCGCATTTCCAAGCCGAAGCGCGTGTAGCGAATGGCCGCCATCACCAGCAGCAGCACAGCAACGCCAAAGACAATGATCCAAAGCCGGTTTTGCGTCACGCTGATATCGCCCGGCAGCAGCAAGGTGCCCTGCATCCAGGATGGGCTGGAAACTTCCCGGTTTTGCGCACCAAAGAGCAAGCGCACCGCTTGCTGCAACATCATGCCAACACCGAAGGTCATCAACAGGGTTTCCAACGGGCGCCCATAAAGATGACGGATCAGGCCCCGTTCCAATGCCGCCCCGCAAAGGGCCGCCACCAGGAATGCTGCCGGAATGGCGCATAACAGCGACCATGGCCCCAGGAAGGTGCCGCGCAAGGCTTCCTGCACCAGAAAGGTTGTATAGGCGCCGAGCATGACGAATTCGCCATGCGCCATATTGATCACGCCCATGACACCGAAAGTCACGGCCAAACCAAGCGCGGCCAGCAGCAACACGGACCCGAGAGACAGGCCCTGGAACAGCAATTCCCCGGCGCGGCGGAAGGCCAATTGGCGATCAATGCGCGCGACCGCGGCATCAATCGCCTCGGCCAATGCGGCATTACCCGCCCGCGCTTCCAGAAGTACCGCCCGCGCCGCTTCAGAACCTGAGGCGCCGAGGCTTTCAATGCCCGCCTGCTTCAATGCGGCATCATCGGATGCCAGGCGTGCCGCGCCTTGCGCCAGCAACAACCTATCACGAATACGCGCTACGCTTTCCCGCGCGAGCGCCGCATCCAGCAACGGCAAATCCTGCGCGCTGCGGCTGCGCAAAATACCATCCACGGCGCGCAATCTTTCCGCCGGATCCGGTGAGACAATCTGCAAGCGGCCGAGCGCCGTGCGCAGCGCTGCGCGCACGCGGTTATTGATGCGCAAGGCGCTGGCGCCCGTGGCATCGGCGGGCGCGCCGGTTAGCGCGTCAGTCTCACCAATGCGGAGCGCGCCATCGGGCATGCGCGTCAGCTTGCCATCGGAAAGCGCCTGCAACATCGGCAGGGCGCGCGGATCACCGCTCAGGCCAAGGCGTTCAACCGCTTCAGCCTGTTCGCCAAAGCCGCCGCCAAGGCGCAGCGCGATTGTGTTGAAGTCATCTTGCGCGAAGGCCATGGGGACAAGCCCCATGACCAGCAGCAGCGTCAGGATCAAACGTTTCATGGAAATCCCGGGGCGATGACCGAAACCATCGCCCCGCTTTCACTTAGAGCAGATCACGTTCAGATGGAATCATCTGAACGGGTGAAGATGCTCGACAAACAACGACCTGGAGCGGGTTGCGTGAAGCCATGGGAACGCAACTCGCTCTAGCCGCGACGACGGCTGGAATGTTCCGGAATGAAGGGGGACCAAATGTCGGCTACGATCGGGCCTGGGGTCTTCCAGACAATGTTGAATTGCCCGTTTTCCATCACTTCACCGATCATGACCGGCTTGGACAAATGATGGTTGCGGTGCATTTCAAGCGTATAGCCGCAAGGCGCATCCACCTTCTGGCCATACATGG
>JBDKIR010000051.1:0-12596 GCA_039797035.1 Pseudomonadota bacterium
CAGCACAGCGAAACCGTAGAAAGGAATATTGCCGACGAATTGGGCATAGCCTTCCTTCATCGCTTCTTCCGTGCCCCAATGGTCCAGATGTTCGGGATCCATATTGGTGACAACGGCGACAACGGCCGGCAGTTTCAGGAAGGATCCATCGCTTTCATCGGCTTCCACCACCATCCATTCACCACCACCCATGCGGGTATTGGTGCCATAGGCATTGATGATGCCGCCATTGATGACGGTGGGATCCAGCCGTGCAGCTTCCAAAACAGCGGCCACCAGACTTGTGGTGGTGGTCTTGCCATGCGTGCCGCCAATGGCAATGGACCATTTCAGCCGCATCAATTCCGCGAGCATTTCGGCGCGTCGAACAATCGGGATCAGCCGCTGGCGCGCTGCCACCACTTCGGGATTGTCACGCTTCACGGCGGTGGAAACCACAATCACCTGCGCCGCGCCCAGATTGGCAGCATCATGGCCGACCATGACCGGAATACCCGCCGCACGCAGCCGCGCGACATTGGCGCTTTCAGCGATATCACTGCCCTGCACCTGATAGCCAAGCGTGTGCAAGACTTCAGCAATACCGGACATGCCAATACCGCCAATGCCAACGAAGTGAATGGGGCCGATATTCAAAGGCAGCGCACGCATCTCAGGAAACCCTCATCACTTCACGCCGCGCCAGGGACAGCACCAGATCAGCCAATTCACGCGCCGCATGCGGCCGCGCCAGGCCCGCCGCTGCTGCCGCAGCCGCTGCCAGACGCGCCGGAAAATTCAAGAAACTCTGCAAGGCTTCCGTCAGCGCCATGGGCGTAAAGGCAGCTTGGGCAAAAACCTGCGCCGCCTGCGCTGCCGCCAAGGCACGCGCATTCGCCGCCTGATGATCATCAATGGCGGAAGGCAGCGGCACCAGAATGGCGGGGCGTCCCGCGCAGGCAATTTCGGCAACCGTCGAAGCGCCCGCACGACCAATCACCAGATGCGATACGGCCAAACGGCCCGCCACATCGGGGAAGAATGGCGCCAGATCCGCCGGCACGCCGGCCGCTTCATAAGCCGCCCGGGTCCGCGCCAAATCCTCTGCACGACATTGTTGCGTGATCAGCAAGCGCGCGCGCAGCGCCTCAGGCAAGGCGGCAATGGCAGCGGGCACCACATCAGCAAAAATCCGCGCGCCCAGGGATCCGCCCAATACCAGCACGCGCAGCGCGGCATTCTCACCCGGCACCGCATAGGGTTGACCGGCAAGCGCCGCCAAAGCGGGCCGCACCGGATTACCCACGACCGCACAGCGCGCACCATTGGGCACCATGGCGGTATCGGCATAGGACAGCGCCAAAAGATCAGCGCCCCGCGCCATGACGCGATTGGCACGGCCCAAGACCGCATTCTGTTCATGCAGGATCAGGGCAGGCCGCCGTGATGCCGGCATCAGGCGCGCCGCAGCCAAGGGCGGGAAGGATGGGTAGCCACCAAAGCCGACAATGGCGCTGGGCGCGAGCATCCGGATATGGCGCCGCGCTTCGCGCGTTCCGGCCATCAGCGCCCAGGCACCGCGCAGCGCTTGGCGAAAACCGCGCCCCGACAAGCCGCCGCCTTGCAAAACAAAGCGTTCCGCATTGGCGAATACCGCACTGTCATAGGCGGCAGAACGTGCATCCGTCATCAAGGCCACGCGTTCGCCACGCCGGAGCAATTCCGCCGCCAGCGCTTCCGCCGGAAACAAATGGCCGCCCGTGCCGCCAGCGGCAATGATGATGGGCTGCACCATTGGCCCCCTCACCGCCCGACACCAACAGGCAAGGCCCCGCCGGTCAGGCCAGATTGCGCAGCACGTTCGCCCGTGCGCCGCCGCGTCAACGCCAGCAGCATGCCCATGCCAATCGCAATCGCCAGCACCGAAGACCCGCCATAGGACACGAAAGGCAAGGTCATGCCCTTGGTCGGAATAAGATGCAGCGTGGACGCCATATTGACGAAAGCCTGCAAGCCGAATTGTGCCAGCAAGCCCGTGGCCGCCAGCACCACAAAGAAATCGGTTTCCGCCAGCAGACGGATCAGCCCGCGCAACACCACAAAGGCGAACAGCATCAGGATGATCAGGCACAGCACCATGCCGAATTCCTCACCCGCCACGGCGAAGACGAAATCGGCGTGCGCATCGGGCAGCACATTCTTCACGCGCCCTTCACCCGGCCCCCGGCCCAGCAAGCCGCCATTGGCGAAAGCCTCCATCGCCACACTGACCTGATAGGAATCGCCCGAGCTTGGATCGAGGAAGCGATGCACACGCGATTGCACATGGGGAAAAAGGAAATAGGCCAATACGCCGACACCAACCCCAAGCCCGGCCAAGGCACCGACGAAAATGAAATTCAGCCCAGCCACCACGAACTGCGCGAAAAATACCGCTGTCATGACCAGCAACATGCCGATATCCGGCTGGCTTTTCATAATGACGGCAATGAGCGCGAAAATCACAACCGCGATGGCGCGGCCCCAAAAACGTGATCCTGGCGCCATGCCTTCGGCAATCAACCACGCCGCCACCACCGCAAAAAATGGCTTGAGAAATTCGGAGGGTTGCAGCGAAAGCCCCGGAATGGGCAGCCAACGCCTGGCACCCTTGATTTCAACGCCCACCACCAGCGTCGCGGCAGTGAGAATAAGGGCGCCAATAAAGCCCAACAGCGCAAAGCGCCGCACGCCACGCGGTGAAAGCAGGGATACCGCGACCATCAGCGCCGCCGCCAAGGCCAGATAGAAAACCTGCTTGAGGAAAAACATGTGGCGCGACGATGCGCCAATGCGTTCCGCCACTGCGGGCGATGCGGCCAGCATCAGCACATAGCCAAAGCCGATCAGCGCAAACAGCGCGGCCAGCGTCCAGCGATCCACTGTCCACCACCAGCGCCCCAGAATGGAGGTATCGGTCCGCGACAGGGCCATTACACTAGGCCCCCCTTGCGCGCCGCCACCAAAGCCTGCGCCAGATCACGGAAGCGATCGCCCCGTGCATCGAAGCCAGAAAACTGATCAAAAGACGCCGCCGCTGGTGAGAGCAACACAACAGGCGCCGCACCGGCAAAGGCCGCTTCAGCCGCCGCCGGCAGCGCAGCTTCCAAAGTGTTCAGGATTTCATGCGCCACGCCGGCGTCTCGCAAGGTGGCCGCCATGGCCGGCGCATCACGCCCGATCAGGAACGCCTTGGCGATGCGCGGGAAGAAGGGCGCCAGCGGGGCAATGCCCCCTTCCTTCGCCATGCCACCAGCAATCCAGACCACACGATCATAGGAAGCAAGCGCCCGCGCCGTGCTATCGGCATTAGTCGCCTTGCTGTCATTCACAAAGGTCACACCATCGGCCGTGGCGACCATTTCCTGCCGATGCGGCAGGCCCGGATAGGTCAGAATGCCGCGCGCGATATCGGCCCGCGCCACACCCAGCGCCATGCACGCCGCCGCAGCCGCTGCCGCGTTTTGCGCATTATGCGCGCCGGGTAGCGCCACCGCCTCATCCAGTTCCACAATCCGACCGGAATCGTCACGCAGCAGGCGCCCTTCGGCCCAAACCCCACCCGGCTGGGGTGCCATGCCCGAAATCGGCACCAATCGCGCCGCCACATCGCGGCCCATTTGCGCCGTCAGGGCATCATCCTGACCCAGCACCGCGACGTCGCCAGCCTGCTGACGCGCGAAGATTCGAGCCTTCGCAGCGGCATAGCCGGCCATGTCACCATGGCGGTCGAGGTGGTCGGGGCTGAGGTTCAGCATAACAGCTACGTTGAAGCGCAGAGTTGCGATTCGCTCCAACATGTAAGACGACATTTCGAGGGTATAGACCCCCTCAGACCCCAAGATATTGAGATCGAGCGCCGCCGGCCCCAGATTGCCCCCCACCTCACAGGCCAAGCCGGCGCCCCGCAGGATGTGGTGAATGAGGGCGGTGGTGGTCGATTTGCCATTGGTGCCGGTCACGCCCACAAAACGCGCCCGGGAATGGCTGGCCAGCACCGCGCGGTAGAGAAATTCCACATCGCACAGGATCGGCGCGCCCGCCGCGACCGCCGCCGCTGCCGCCGGATGCGGGGCGGGCAGAGAATGCGGAATACCGGGCGAAAGCAGCAGCGCATCCGCGCGAAAAGCCCCTTCCGCGGGGTTGGACAGGACAAAACCGGCAGCCTCCGCCGCTTGGCGGGCCGCGGGCTTATCATCCCAAACGGTCACCTCAGCGCCCCAGTCGCGCAGCCGTGCGGCGGCGGGCAGGCCAGCGCGGCCAAGCCCCACCACCGCGACCCGTGCGCCCAAAAACGGGGTGAAGGGAATCGCTGGGCTATTCATCTGATTTTCAGCGTCGAAAGCCCGACCAGCGCCAGGATCATGGCAATGATCCAGAAGCGGATCACAATGGTGGGCTCAGCCCAGCCTTTTTTCTCGAAATGGTGATGCAGCGGCGCCATCAGAAACACGCGTCGGCCCGTGCGCTTGAACCAGAAGACCTGGATGATGACGGAAACCGTCTCCACCACGAAAAGCCCGCCAACAATCGCCAACACGATTTCATGCTTGGTCGCGACGGCAAGCCCACCCAAGGCACCGCCCAGGGAGAGTGATCCGGTATCGCCCATGAACACCGCCGCCGGTGGCGCATTGAACCAGAGAAAACCAAGCGCCGCGCCCACCAGGGCGGCGCAGAATACCGCGAGTTCACCGGTGCCGGGAACGTAATGCACCTGCAGGTAGTCGGCGAAAATGCGGTTGCCGACCAGATAGGCAATCAACGCATAAACCGTGGCGGCGATCATCACCGGTACAATGGCAAGCCCATCCAGCCCGTCGGTCAGATTGACCGCATTGGAAGCGCCCATCATCACCAGCGCCGCCAGCAGCGGAAATAGAATGCCAAGCGGCAGCAACAATTCCTTGAAGATCGGGAAAGCGAGCTTGTCAGCCAAGGCGCCCGGCATAAGAGAGGTGAGCCAGATGGCCGCAACCAGCCCAAACCCCGCCTGCACCAAAAGCTTCATGCGGCTGGAAACGCCCTTGGTATTGCGTTTGGTAACCTTCAGCCAATCATCCGCAAAGCCCAGCGCGCCATAGCCGCAGGTGATGAACAACACGGCCCAGACAAAACCATTGCGCAAATCCGCCCAGAGCAGCGTTGATGTCACCAATCCAAGCAGGATCAGCACACCCCCCATGGTGGGCGTGCCTTTCTTCTCAATGATATGGCGCGCAGGCCCATCTTCCCGAATGGGCTGACCACCGCGCTGAAAGCCGCGCAGCCAGCGAATAATGGCGGTCCCGAAAAAAAGGCTGATCAGCAATGCCGTCAAACAAGCCGCGCCTGCCCGAAAGGTGTGATAGCGCGCCAGATTGGCCAGCGCATATTCATCGGCGAAGGGTGTCAGCAAATTATAAATCACGGAATTTTGCCTCCGGCCGTGAGCGCGGCAATAACTAGATTCATACGAGACCCAAGCGAGCCTTTGACGAGTACCGCGTCCCCAGGCCGCAAAGCGGCCGCCAGCATTGGGGCGAGTGCTGCGGAATCCGGCGCGTGCGCCCCTTGCCGCGCCGCTGGAAGGGCCGCGAAAAGATGCGCGGAAAGCGGGCCGCAACAGAAAACCACATCGCTATGCCTGATCGCATCTTCCGCCAGGGCAGCGTGTTGCGCCGGGCCTTCCGCCCCCAGTTCCAACATGTCACCAAAGGCAAAAACGCGACGGGTGGCGGGTTGTGCCGCCAGCACCGCAAGCCCGGCACGCACTGAAGCGACTGATGCATTGTAGGAATCATCAATCAGCAATGCCTCACCGCCCGCAACGCGAATGCGGCGCATGGCGCCCCGGCCAGCGCCTGCGGTGAAATCCCCAAGCGCGCGCGCCGCAGCTTGCGGTGCAAGGCCAAGCGCCTTGACCGCGGCCAGCACCGCACAGGCATTCAGCGCCACATGGCGCCCGGGCGCGGCAAGATGCAGCGACAACTTCTGCGCCCCAAGCATCACTTCGGCCAAACCGCCATCGGGTGCTGCCTCATAGGACAGCAACCGCGCATCGGCGCCTTCAGCCTCCCCATGGGTCAGCACATGCAACCCGGCAGCGCGCGCACGCGCCAGAAGTTCCGGCAAAAAGGCGGTATCCGCGGGCAGAATGGCCGTGCCGCCCGGCGCGATACCGGCGATGATATCGCCCTTTTCGGCAGCGATCTCCGCCTGGCTGCCAAGTCGGCCAATATGCGCTGTGCCGATGGAAGTGATGATACCGATATGGGGTTTGGCAAGGCGCGACAGCGGCGCGATTTCGCCGCGATTATTCATGCCCATTTCAATCACGGCAAAAGCCGCATCATGCGGCAACCGCGCCAGGGTCAGCGGCACACCCCAGTGATTATTATGCGACGCGGCCGAAGCATGGGTCACGCCAAAAGCGCCGAGTGCCACGCGCAGCATTTCCTTGGTGGTGGTCTTGCCGACACTGCCCGTGACACCAACCACCTGCGCGGCAGCGCGTGCCCGCCCGGCCGCGCCAAGCGCGGTAAGACCCGCAAGCGTATCGGTGACGCGCAGCAGCTTCGCGTCATCCACCGTACCAGGGGGCGTGTGGTCCACCATGGCACAGGCCGCCCCGCGTGAAAGCGCATCGGCGACGAATTCATGACCATCGCGCTGATCACGAAGCGCGATGAAAATATCGCCTGCTGTCACGCTGCGACTATCGATCGAAACTCCAGTGACCGCCGCATCACCCGCCAGGCTGCCATGGGTCGCCGCACGCAGTGCTGCGCTGGTCCAAAGCAGCGTCATGATGCCAGGCCCGCCAGCTTGCGCACCACCGCCACATCATCAAAGGGATGCAGAATGCCCGCGATGTCCTGGCCGGTTTCATGCCCCTTGCCGGCCAGTGCCAGCACATCGCCAGGGCCAAGTGCCCCCATGGCCTGGGCAATGGCTTCCTCACGCGCGCCCGCGTCAATCGCCCCCGGGCAGCCTGCCATCACAGCCGCACGTATCGCAGCCGGGTTTTCACTGCGCGGATTATCATCGGTGATCCATACGCGATCCGCCGCTTCCGCCGCCGCGCGCCCCATAAGCGGACGCTTGCCAGGATCACGATCCCCACCGGCACCGAATAGGACATGCAAGCGCCCCGCGACATGCGGACGAAGCGCGGCCAAAAGCCGCGTCAGCGCATCCGGCGTATGGGCGTAATCGACATAAATCACCGCACCATTGGGCAGGATGGCCGCGCGTTCCATACGCCCGCGCACCCCCTGCAAGCGACCCAGCGCCGCCATTGCCGCTTCCTGCGTAACGCCTGTGGTCAGCGCCAGCATAAACGCGAGCAGCGCATTATCGGCCTGAAAGCGCCCAGGCAAAGGCAGCAGAACCTCATGCCTTGTGCCGGCAAGACGAAAGACCAGTTCCTGCCCTTCAGGCAAAGCGCGCACGGCTTCCAACGCCAGCGCATCACCACCCACGCCCACCAGATGCAGATCAAGTCCACGCTGTGCCGCGATAGCGCGCAACGCGCCGAGTGTCTCGGTTTCCATATCCGCCATGGCAATGGCGGGCGCACCCATGGGCAAAAGCGTGTCAAACAAGCGCAGCTTGGCAGCGCGATAGGCCGCCATGGTGCCATGATAATCCAAATGATCGCGCGTCAGGTTGGTGAACCCTGCCGCCGTCAGCCGCACCCCGTCCAAGCGACGTTGATCAATCCCGTGCGAGGATGCCTCCATCGCCAGCGCGGCAATCTCATCACGCGCAAGCCGCGCCAGATTTTCATGCAGCGCCACAGGATCAGGCGTGGTGAGGGAAGGGCCAGGCGGCACGCCTTCAGCAATCAATCCAAGTGTGCCCAAGGATGCGGCTTTGCGGCCCGCAGCGCGCCAGATCTGGCGCAGGAAATCCACGCTGCTGGTCTTGCCATTGGTGCCGGTGATGGCCACCACGCATGCTGGCTGCGCGCCATAAAAGGCGGCTGCCATCAACGCCAAGGCACGGCGCGGATCAGGGCTGGTCAGCAACGGTCGCGCCGGTGCTTCGGCGGGCAAGACCGTGCCCTCTGGCGCCAGAATCGCCGCTGCACCCCGCGCCACGGCATCGGCAATGAAGCCACGCCCATCAGCGCGCGCACCCGGCAGGGCGGCGAAAACCATCCCTGGGCGCACGGCGCGGCTATCGGCTGTCAGGCCAGATATTTCGATATGCTCATACGCCAACGCCCCGCATGATGCCGCACGCATGAGTTCACCGAGGCGCAAGAACAGCCTCCCGCTGGGTGACGGCGACCCGCGGTGGCATTTCCGTGGCTTGGCGGGGGGCTGGACGGGTCGCCGTTGTCGGCGCGGTTTGCGGCAAGGGCGCACCAGGCACGCCGCGCCCATTCATGGGCATGGCAATGGCGCGTTGAATTTCCGGCGTGGTTGGTTCGGGCAGCATGCCAAGGATCGGCGCAATGCGCGAAATCACCATATTCGCCGCCGGCGCCGCCACCCAGCCAGCCGTGGCATAGCCATGGCTACGCGCATTCGGCTTGGGTTCATCGACCATCACATATACGGCAAAGCGCGGCGCCTGCATGGGAAAGGCACCGATGAAGGCGGCGATGCGCTTGTTTTCAAGGTAACCACCGCGCGGGCCGGTTTTCTGCGCCGTACCGGTCTTGCCACCGACATAATAACCAGCGACTTCCGCGCCCTTGCCGGAGCCATCCGTCACCACCAGACGCATCAGCCGACGCAGCGTTTCGGAAGTGCGCGGATCAATCACGCGCACCCCTTCACGTTCCACCCCGGGCGGCTGCGCCAGAATGGTTGGTTGGCGCAGAATACCGCCATTCACCAAGGTGGCGCCGGCGGTTGCGACATGCAGCGGGGTCACGGATATGCCATGACCGAAACCGATCGTCATGGTGTTGAGTTCGCGCCAGGTCTTTTGCGACGGGATCAACGGCAAGGCCGTTTCCGGAATTTCGATGCCAAGGCGCGCTGTCATGCCCATGCGCTGCATGAATTCACGATGCCGTGTCGGCCCAACGGCCGCAGCCATATGCGCGGAGGCCAAGTTGGACGAATAGGCGATGATTTCGGGCAACGCGAGCCAACGATTCTTGCCACGATAATCATTGATTTCATGGCGACCAACACGGATGGGGCGCGATGCGTCATAACCACCCCAGGTCTGCACCGTGCCCAAATCCAAGGCCATCGCTGCCGTCAGCAATTTAAAGGTGGAACCGGGTTCATAAACGCCAACCGTGACGCGATTGAAGCGCTGATCGGTGGTGGCCCCGCCCACATCATTCGCGTCGTAATCGGGCAGGCTGACCATGGCCAAAACCTCGGCCGAATGCACATCCATCACCACACCGGCACCACCAATGCCATTAAAATCCGTGATGGCGTGCTGCACAGCATCACGCAGCGCCAATTGCACCCGAATATCCAGGGAAACGCGTAGGTTTTCCTGACGTAGCGTGCGCAGCCTTTCGTCGAAATATTTCTCGACACCGGCAATGCCTGTGCCATCCACATCAACACCACCGATGATATGCGCGGCGGTACGGCCTTGCGGAAAGCGTCTTTGTTCCGAATTGCGGAAATAAATACCGGGAATGCCAAGGTTGTTTACCGCCTGCATTTCGCGTGGCGTAAGCGACCTTGCGATATAGGCGAATTGCCGTTCGCCGCTCAGGCGCGCAATCAATCTTTCGCGATCAAGCTGCGGTAATACCCGGCGCAATTGATCCGCCGCTTCTTCCTTATGTTCAATCTCACGTGGATTGGCATAAAGTTCCGACACCGGCAGGGAAACGGCCAAGACTTCGCCATTTCTATCGACAATGGCGGCGCGTGCCACCGGCGCTTCAGCGGGCGGTGCGGGCGGGCGTGACAGCATGGCAGCACGCTTGGGCTGCACCGGATCCAGCACGGTGGCCAGGGCCAATTTGAACGCGACGGCGCCGAAAATCACCGCGAAACCGCCTGCCGCCAACAGCAAGCGGCCACGCGATTTTTCCAATTGCGCATGGCGCATCAGATCCGGCTGCATCACCCGCACCAGGGCACGGCTCGGCGATTCACTGATCGCCGCCTGGCGCAGCGGATTGGCGGGGGCGCTATCCGGTGATGGCGGCCGGAGGTTTGGGGGGAAAGTGTCGGTCATGCCGTTTTGGCGTCACTCAGCGCGTGCCCCATTGCGGGGCTCCGACAGGAACGGGGCGGGGTAAGGGCACGGGCGGCGCAAGCGCGCTGCCAACACCACCAAGCGAAGATGTCACCACGGCTGGTGCCGGCGGTTGCGGCGGCGCCACATGCAATGCGGGTTTGGCCAAGGCGGGCGATGGCGGCGATGGCGCGGGACGTGGCGCGGGTGGTGGCGGCGGCGCCGTCACCGCCGCAAGACGCGGGGCGGCTTCAGGCGCTGCGGGTCTTGGCGCTGGTTGCGGGGCGGGCTGTGGCGCGGGCTGCGGCGCGGGGCTTGCCACCACAGCCGGTGTCGTCGCCGCAGGCGGTGCTGCGGGCGTATTGGCGGCAGCGGGCACCGCCGCAGTCGGCGGCGGCACCAGCAAGGCTTCCGGTGCACCAATCGATGCCTCAGGCGGCCCGAACAGGGATGGCGGTCCGGCAAAGGGGCGCACTGCCGGTAAACGACGTTCCATTTCACCGGCCCGGATGAATTGTGTCGGCGCCATGGGTTCCAGCGGCAAATGGCGTTGCGCCACCTGACGCAGCCGATCAGGCTCATTCAGCAGGGCCCATTCGGCGCGCAATACCTGGCTGCGTTCACGCGCGACTTCCGTCTGCCGATGGATATCGCGCAATTCCCGATCAAGCATCGAGACAGAATGCTTCACCTGATACAGGTAAAGCCCAGCACCCGCGGCAATGACCAGGGAAACCAGCGTCAGGGGGCGGATCATGCGGCCCTCTCCAGATCAAGGCGTTCCAGCCCACGCAACCGCGCGGAACGGGCGCGCGGATTGGCAGATGCTTCAGCATCACCCGGACGCAAAGCGCGCGGGGTCAGTAAGCGAAAGGCCGGGCGGGCGCGCCCCAGCAAAGCGGCGGGATCATGGCGCGAAGCGCCACCACGCCCTGCTGCCGCAGCCATGGTCTGTTTGGCGATGCGGTCTTCCAGGGAATGGAAGGCGACAACAACAAGCCGCCCACCGGGGGCAAGCAATTCCATGGCGGCCGCGATACCGCGTTCCACCTCACCCAATTCATCATTCACCGCAATCCGCAGCGCCTGGAAGCTGCGCGTCGCGCCATCAATGCCGGAAGGATCACGCGGCACGGAAGCGCGCACCAGCGCCGCCAGATCAGCCGTGGTGGTGAACGGCGCTTCAACCCGCCGCGCAACGATGGCGCGCGCGATGCGGCGCGAAAAACGCTCCTCACCAAAACGATAAATGATATCGGCCAGATCGCGCTCGGGTAGGTTATTGACCAAATCCGCCGCGCTGGGGCCGGATTTTTCCATGCGCATGTCAAGCGGACCATCAGCGCGGAAGGAAAAGCCGCGTTCCGCCTGATCCAATTGGAAGGACGAAACCCCCAAATCCATCACCACGCCATCCAGGCTGGCAATGCCACGATCCCGCAACAGCGACAGCATATCGCCAAAACGGCCCTGCATCAGATGCAGGCGCCCCGGAAACAAGCGCGCCAAAGCGGCGCCACGCGTGATCGCATCCGGGTCACGGTCAATGGCGAAAAGCGTGCAGCCCGGCGCCGCTTCCAGAATGGCGCGCGCATAGCCACCGCCGCCGAAAGTGGCATCCAGATAGGTGGCCCCATCACGCGGCTGAAGGGTTTCCAATACCTCCGCCAGCAATACCGGCACATGGCCCTGATCGGTCATCGGGCACCCCCGGTCGCGGCCGGCAAGGTCAGGCCGCGTTCACGGGCGCGCAGCCGCGCTTCTTCGGTCCGGCGGCGCGCCGCCTCAGGCTCCCAAATCTGGAAAATCCGCCCCACCCCGACACAGGCGATGGCATCGGTCAGCGCGGCATGGGCAATCATGCTTTCCGGCAGAACCAAGCGGCCTTCTGCATCGGCACGCGCGGCATGGGCATCTGCGAATAACGCGGCGGCCAAATCATCCGCCTGATCGGAAAACGCATCCAGCCGATCAAGCCCCGCCGCCAGAGCTTCGAAAGCGGCGACCGGCCAGGCTTCAATACAGGGCGCACGATGGGATGGGCGCAGGACCAGATCTTCGGTCCCAACACGCTCCAGCACGGCACGGAAGGATGCGGGCACGGAAATCCTGCCCTTGCGATCCAATTTGCCGATATGGGTGCCCAGGAACTGGGTCATCGCCCCCCGCCGCGCTGCCTTGCGCCAAAATTGACCATCGAGCGGTTTCAGCGGCCGACGGGGCCCCCCGACCCCGCCGGCTCGCCCGACCATCCCGCGCTGACCCCGCTCGCCCCCCCGAGCGCTCTGGGACCTTCATGGGATGCAATGGGATAACATGGGATTATTTGGGCTTACAAGCCAAAAAACGCTTTTGTGAAGGCATTTGGCGCATAAATTCGCCAGATCGCCCGCGAGTCGGGCGCGGGTCTTTCCGCCCGGACGCCT
>JBDKIR010000052.1:0-3503 GCA_039797035.1 Pseudomonadota bacterium
TGGTCGCGCATCCGGGACAGATCCTGGAATTGGGGCGGTCCTGCGTTGATGTGGCCTATCGCAGCCGCGGCACCTTGCAATTGCTCTGGGATGCGATCGCGGCCTATGTGTTTCGCCATGACATTGCGCTGATGTTTGGCTGCGCATCCCTGCCCGGCACGGATCTTGAGGCTTTGGCGGACCAATTGACCTATTTGCACGCCTTCCATTTGGCGCCTGAGGAACTGCGCCCGCGCGCGCTGCCCAACCGCTATGTGGAGATGCGCCGGAAGGACCCGGATAGCATCAACAGGAAGGCAACCCTCTCGGCATTGCCGCCGCTCATCAAAGGCTATTTGCGCCTGGGCGGGTTTGTCGGCGATGGGGCGGTGCTGGATGAACCCTTCAATACCACCGATGTCGCCGTGGTGGTGAAGACGGATCTGGTTACCCGGAAATACCTGCAGCATTACGAAAGAAAGCAAGCCGAAAGATAGGCAGATCCCGCCGCCCGCCCAGGGCAGGCCAGCGGCGGGGCGGCTTCAGAAGGGCAGGATGATATCCAGCAATTCCTGCCCGTAACGCGGGCCCTGCACATCGCTGATGACACCGCGGCCACCATAGGCAATGCGCGCTTCCGCGAGACGGTCATGCTTCACGGTATTGTCTGAGGCGATATCCTGTGGGCGAATGATTCCGCCCACCTGCAAATCGCGCAATTCCTGATTGACGCGCACCTGCTGGCGCCCAGTCACCACCAGATTACCATTGGGCAGGATTTGCGTGACGGTGGCCGCGATGCGCATCACCACTGTTTCATTGCGCACCACCGAACCGCTGCCATCCACCCCGCTTTTGGAATTGGCGGTGACCAGATTGGCAGGGTCGATCCCGGTGGGGAAAAGCCGGGCATAGGAAGATTGCAAGCCCAAAAGATTGGGCAGGCCCATGCTTTCGCTATTGTCGCGATTGCGCTTGGTGGTGTTGTCGATATCCGCATTATCCTTGATATCGACCAGGATGGTGACAAGGTCACCCACGGATGCCGCGCGCTGATCGCGCAAGAAGGTACGGCTGCCCTGGCGCCACAAGCTATTATTCTGCAACGGCGGTTCATGCGGGTTCGGCATGGGCATGGTAACCGGGCGCCAACGCGGATCAGCCGTTGGGTTTTCGATGCCGGCCATTTCTGGCCCTTGTCCCAGGCGAGAAAGCCGCTCGGCGCCGCTACAGGCGGCAAGGCTTGCCGCGGTCAGCAGTAAAATCGGCATGCGCATCTTCAGCCCCCTTCAGCCATACGAATGGGCGGGGCGCCAAGCGTCACGCGGACCCGCCCTGGGCCAATCGCTTCCGCCGCCACCACATGGCGTGAGGCGAGATTCATGACACTGAGTCGCCCACCGCGCGGTGCCGGTTCCAGGGCGCGGCCCTGCGCGGTGAGGGACAGGCCCTGACCTTCCAGCACCATCAGCACGGTTTCGTTCTTCGCAATCAATTGCGGTGCGGCCAAATCCGCGCCCATGAAGGGCAGATCCGTGCTGATCGGGCGGCGCAATTGCTGGCCCACCACATCTTCCAGGCGCTGCGCGGCGCCGGGGCGCACCCGTTCCGCGCGCATCTGTACCAACTTGGCATCCTGTGGCCCGACCACATCGCCGGTCGCCAGGCGCCGTGTGGCCACCACCGCCGGTACGGTGGCGATGGCGCGCCCTGTCACGCGCATGCGCAGCGTGGGCATGCCATCGGCCATGACAATCAAGGTAACCGCGAAGCGATTGGATGCGCTTTCAAAATGCCCGCCTTCCGCGGCCAGCCGGGGCAGGGCCTGCAAGGGTAGGATGGGGGCGGCAAAACCTGCCAATTCCAATTCCGCATCCGCCGGCAAGCCAAGGCCGAGCAATTCAGCGCGCAGGGTTTCAATCACGCCCTCTCGCCCCAGCGGCCGGCCGGGGCGTTCAATCACGCTCCGTTCAGCGCCGGAAACCGGGCGCCATTCCACGCCAAAACGCCGCGCCATGCCGGCCAATTGCCCGGCTTCAATGATGTAGCGTTGGCCGGGGGCGGGGGATGCGCCAATCACCACATCGCCGCGCGCGGCGCCATCGAAAATATCGCTGAGGCGAATGACCTGATCTTCCACCAACGTATGCGGGCGCACGGAAGCCGTTTGCGCGCGCGCCGCCCCGGGCGTGAGGCAGAGCGCCGCAGGCAGCAGCAGGGCCAGGCGCCGGCGCATCAGCGGAGCCTTGTCAGGGTTGAGAGCATTTCGTCGCTCGCGGTGATCACCTTGGAATTCATTTCATAGGCGCGCTGCGCGGTGATCAGCGCCGTGATTTCCTGCACGACATTGACGTTGGAAGTTTCAATGAAGCCCTGCAAAACCTGCCCATGGCCCACCTGCCCGGGGGCCGCCTGCTGCGCGTCACCAGAACCGGGGGTGGCCAGAAACAGGTTGTCGCCAATGGCTTCCAGCCCGCCTTCATTGGCGAAAATTGCCGTTTGGATCTGCCCGACATTCTGTGGCTGCACCTGACCATCAAGCTTGGCCAGCACTTCACCCGTGGCATTGATGGTTACATCACGCGCCGCCGGCGGAATGGTGATGCCAGGCTGCACCAGAAAACCTTCCGCCGTGACGATGGTGCCTTCGGCCGAAAGGCCAAAAGTGCCATCGCGCGTATAAGCGGTTTCACCGGATGGCAGGCGCACCTGAAAGTAACCATTGCCGCGGATCGCAAGGTCAAAGCGGTTTTCGGTTTGTTGCAGATTGCCCTGTTCACTGATGCGGTAGATCGCCGCAGTGCGCACGCCAAGACCAAGCTGCGCGCCTGAGGGCAAAAGCGTACCGGTATCGGCGCTTTGTGATCCGGTGCGCCGCAGGTTCTGATAGATCAGATCCTGGAATTCCGCCCGACGCCGCTTGAAGCCGGTGGTCGAGATATTGGCGATATTGTTGGAAATGACATCGACATTGGTCTGCTGCGCATGCATGCCAGTGCCGGCGATGTGAAGTGAACGCATGGGTCTTGCCCTTCTTTTGGCTTCAGCTACGGCGGCGCAGGATGCGATCGACCGAGGTGGAAATTCTCTCGCCTTCGCGTTCGGCGAATTGGCTCGCGTATTGGAATTCGCGCATTTCCGCCGTCAGGCGCGTCATTTCCAAAATCGGGTGGACATTGCTGCCTTCAAGCGCGCCTTGCACCAGCGTCGGCCGATCCAGTGGAATGGCCTGTTCCTGACGGGCATCGAAAAGCCGGTCCCCTTCCGCGACCAGTTCCTGCGGCTTGTCGAAACGCACGACACCAAGACGAGCGATTTCGCCGTTTTCGCTTTTGATGGTGCCATCGCCCTTGATTTCGATGCGCGTATCCTGGGCTGAAAACGCCACCGGGCGGCCACGCGTATCCAGCACCGCATTGCCCTGTTGATCGACCAGTCGGCCATTGGCGCCAATCGAAAAGCGTCCTGCCCGGGTATAGCGTTCCCCGCGCGCGGTTTCGACGATGAAAAAGCCTTCGCCATTG
>JBDKIR010000053.1:0-7074 GCA_039797035.1 Pseudomonadota bacterium
CGGTGGCCTGGATTTCTTCCTGGGTCATCGCCTTTCCAACCGTGCTGGTGGTGCTGCCTATCGTGCGCCGCATTGTGGCGCGCATCGTTGCCGCGCCGTGAAAGGACAAGGCCGATGCTGGCATTGAGACCCAATTGCGAATGCTGTGGGCGCGATTTGCCTCCGGCAAGCCGCGATGCGTTGATCTGTTCCTTTGAATGCACCTGGTGCGTGGATTGCGCCCGCACCAAGCTGCCGGGCGGGCTTTGCCCGAATTGCGGCGGGGAATTGGTCCGCCGCCCGATCCGGCCGGCAGATAAATTGGCGAAATTTCCAGCCTCCACCGAACGCAAATTCCGCCCGGAAAAATGCGGTGGACCAATCACCGCGTGATAGGGACATAACGCCATGAATGAACGCCGCCTGATCTCCTCAGGATCCAAATTCGAAGCGGAAATCGGCTATTCCCGTGCCGTGGTGGATGGCGATTATGTCTGGGTGTCCGGCACCACGGGTTATGATTACGCCAGCATGACCATCGCCCCTGATGTGGTGGCGCAGGCCGAACAATGCTTTGCCAATATCAGCCGCGCTTTGGCTGAAGCCGGCTGCAGCTTGGATGATGTGGTGCGCGTGCTGACCATTGTGCCGCGGCGGGAAGATTGGGAGCCCTGCTGGCCCGTCTTCCGCAAGCATTTCGGCAAGGCACGCCCTGCGGCTACGCTGATCCATGCTGGGCTACAAACCGATATCATGCGCATCGAAATCGAAGTGACGGCACGTCTGCCGAAGAAAGGCTGAACATCATGCGTTTTGCTGTGGATCGCCTGGATCATCTGGTCATTACCTGCCGCGATGTGGAAATCTCCGCTTCCTGGTACCAGCGTGTGCTCGGGATGGAGCGAGAGGAATTCGGCCCGCATCGCCGCACCTCACTTCGCTTCGGGGGACAGAAGATCAATCTGCGCCCGGTAAATGCTACGCAGGAAGAATGGTTCACGGGGGCCGCTGGCGGTGTGCCGGGCACGGATGATTTATGCTTCATCGTGACCATGAAGGCGGATCAGGTAGCGGAATATCTGCGCGCCTGTGGTGTTACGATAGAGCTAGGCCCGGTTGCCAAGGCTGGCGCGCTCGGCCCCATTACCTCGGTCTATTGCCGTGATCCTGATGGCAATTTGATCGAAATCGCCACCTATTCGGTATGATTTTGGGGTATCGTTCGAGCACCTGAGCCGCCCCGCATTGCCGCGATAGCTTCCCGCCAATATCCTTGGCCTTTGCGTAAGAGGCATTTTCGGGAAGGAGGCATCGTTCACATCATGCGCCATGAAGAAGATGCGTTAGGGGCCGTGACCATCCCCGCCGATCGCTACTGGGGACCGCAAACAGAACGCGCGCGCCATCTTTTCCAGATCGGAACGCAAAGGCTTGATCCTGCCGTGATCAAGGCGACGGGAACCCAGAAATGGGTTGCGGCAGAGGCCAATCGGCGCTTGGGCCTTTTGCCGGAACATGTGGCTGAAGCGATCAAGGCGGCGGCGACAGAAATAGAAGCCGGTATGCGCGATGAGGATTTTCCCCTGCCGATTTGGCAGACAGGCTCAGGCACGCAAACCAATATGAATGCCAATGAGGTGATCGCCAATCGTGCGAATGAATTACTGGGCTATCCACTGGGAAGGCGCAGCCCAGTGCACCCCAATGATCACGTCAATCTATGCCAATCTTCCAATGACTCCTTCCCAACGGTCATGCATATCGCGGCCATCGCGGTGTTGCGTCAGGATTTGCTGCCGAACCTCACTATTCTTCATGACGCCTTGGCGGAAAAGGCCGAGCTTTGGCGGCCGATCGTGAAGCTTGGGCGTACACATATGATGGATGCGGTGCCGATATCCCTGGGTATGGAAGCCGCAAGCTGGGCGCGGCAGGTGGAACGTGGCATGGCGCGGATAACCCAATGCCTGCCTGATCTTTTCCTGCTGCCGCAAGGCGGAACGGCGGCGGGCAGTGGGCTTAATCGAGCGCCCGATTTTGATCGGCTATTTTGCGCCATTCTGGCTGATAAAACACAAGAACCTTACGCGCCCAATCCGGAAAAATCCGAAGGCATGGCGGCACATGATGCGCTTGTGGCGCTGTCTGGTGCACTCAATACGCTGTCGGTGTCCTTGATGAAAATCGCCAATGATATTCGGCTATTGGGTAGCGGCCCGCTGGCCGGTATTGCGGAGCTGATTCTGCCCGATGATGGCCTATCAAGCAGCATCATGCCCGGCAAAACCAACGCGACGCAGGCGGAGGCCCTGAGCATGGTAGCTGCGCGGGTCATGGGGCATCATGCCTCTGTCACTATTGCCGGGGCGCAGGGGCATCTGCAGTTGAATGTCTTCAAGCCACTGATCATTCAGTCGGTATTGGAGAGCATGTCTTTACTGGGCGCTGCTACCCGTAGTTTCGCCACGCATATGGTTGCGAAATTAACGCCGAATACGCGCCGTATTGCTGAGAATTTGGCGAAATCCCCCATGCTTATCACCGCTTTGGTGCCGCATATCGGCTATGACGAAGCCGCTAAGATTGCCAAATATGCCCTGGCGCATGATGTAAGCCTGCGCGATGCGGCGGCTGCGCTTGGCGCGGTAAGGCCCGAAGATTTTGATCAATGGGTCAAGCCGGAGGAGATGGCGCAACCGCATGAGATGGAAAGGCGCAAATGACCCTGCATTTGCGGAAACGATCTTTCCGCCTGGCAGGCCATGCGACTTCTATCGCTTTGGAGCCGGCGTTTTGGAGCGCTCTGGAGCGTCTGGCCGAGTCACGCACTATGAGTTTAGCGCAGCTGGTTGCGGAAGCGGATGCCAAGCGCATTTTGCAGGGTGTGCCACTGGCCAGCACGCTGCGCCTTCTGGCGCTTGAGGCGGCACAACAACGCTAATTACACAGGCGATGTAACACTGCCCGCACTGTGTTCAACGGTGAGGCGCCGTAACCTGCCGCGACGGAGCGGAGGTTACGGCAATGAAAACTGGAATTCTCAGTTGGCGCCGTTTGATTTGCCGTACCACCAGCCAGCTGCCGTACCGACGGCACCGCCAACCAATGCCTTGCCGGTCGCAGAGCCGGCGGAAAGCGTCGAATGCACAGCGGCACCGACTGAAGTCACCACTTCACCGGCGGCGACTGCGGCACCTGTGGCCACTGAGCCAACGGCATCCGCTGTCAGCAGCGCTGCGCCGAGCGTATCAGCGGCAACGGCACCCACCGCCGCGCTGGAAGACGCAACCATGGCGGCCGCTGCCGGATAGACCACGGGGAATGCCACGACACCGACCAAGGCGCCAACGGCGAGAGGCGCAATCATGGAATCCGGAATCATGGAAGCCTTGGCCGCAGCCGGGGCGGCCGCTGGTGCGGTCTGCGCAAAGCCGGATGTGGCCATGCCGGTGGCCAGGCAGATGCCGAGTGTGAGCGGGAGAAGCTTGTTCTTCATGGGGGGTAACCTTCAAGGTGGAAACGATGCTCTACAGTCCCAATTTTTGACGAGAAACACAATCTATAAAATTTGAAAAAATCCAGAATAATACAAAAACAATTCAAATCGCGTGGTATTTAACTGGCACAGAAAATCAGCCCTATGCGCGGCTACGCTGGGTGTGGGTAATTTTAAGGACAAACAGCGGCAATGCGCATACCGATGTTGCGAAGCACCGGTATGCGCGTTGGGTTTTAAGCGATTTCGTACTGGAAGCTGCCATCTTCCTCGGCGCGGATGCCGACATGTTCAATTTCATGTCCGTCAGCAAGCCGCGCAAGGATGCGGCCGGAAAGTTCCGGCAGCAGCGTGCGGTTCAGAATATTTTCGATGTTACGCGCGCCGCTTTCGACTTCGCGGCAGCGCGAAACGATGCTGTTGGTGACCGTGTCATCGATTTTCAGGTCAACGCCATAATGTTCCCGCAGACGCTTGGCGATGCGCTTCAGCTGAATGCCGACAATCAAGCGCAGCACGTCATCCGCCAGCGGATAGAAGGTCACCACATTGCATCGGCCAAGGAAGGCTGGCTTGAAATAGCTCAGCAGATCCGGGCGCAGGGCTTCGGTAAGCGCTTCCGGTTCCGGCCGATTGGCCGGGTCCGCGCAAAGCCTGGCGATGGTGTCGGTGCCTGCGTTGGATGTCATGATGATGACGGTATTCCGGAAATCGATATCCCGGCCTTCACCATCCTTCATCTGGCCCTTGTCGAAGACCTGATAGAAAACATCCTGAACACCCGGATGGGCCTTTTCCATTTCATCAAGCAACACGACGGAATAGGGGCGCCGGCGTACTGCTTCGGTCAACACGCCGCCTTCGCCATAACCGACATAGCCGGGCGGTGAGCCCATCAAGAGCGAGACCTTATGCTCTTCCTTGAATTCACTCATATTGATGACGGTAAGATTTTGCTCACCGCCATAGAGTAGATCCGCCACTGCCAGTGCCGTTTCAGTCTTACCAACGCCCGATGTGCCGGCAAACATGAAGACGCCGATCGGCTTGCGTGGGTCTGTAAGCCCCGCGCGATTGGTCTGAATGGCCTGGGCAATCGCAGACAATGCATGGGGCTGGCCAACGACGCGTTCTTCAAGCGCATCCTTCAGTGTCAGAATGGTCTTGATTTCATCGGAAACCATCCGCCCGACCGGAATACCGGTCCAGGTTTCCACCACTTCAGCCACTGCGTGGCCATCCACCACCGGATGCACCAGCGGCTGTTCGCCCTGCAAATTGCGCAATTCCGTCTCAGCGCTGGCGAGATCGGCCAAAAGGCCTTCGCCGCCTTCCCCGGATTCAATCTGATCACGCACTTCACGAATACGCGCGACAAGGTTCTTTTCAGATTCCCATTGGGCCTTCAGCGCTTCCATTTGCGCTTCAACCTTGGTGCGTTCTTCTTCCAGCGCAGCGTTTCTGGCGGCGTGGTCTGTCCCGGTGGCAACTTCACGGGCCAGGGCGCCCAATTCGGTCGCGATCAAATCAAGCCGACGGCGCCGATCTTCAATGGCTGCTGGTTCGGCCGCTTGGCTCATGGCAACGCGGGCACAGGCGGTATCCAGCAAGGAAACGCCCTTATCCGGCAATTGCCGCGCCGGGATATAGCGAGCCGAAAGGCGTACGGCTTCTTCAACCGCTTCTTCCATGATGCGCACGCCATGATGCTTTTCCAGCGTCTTGACCAAGCCGCGCAACATGGCCTGCGCAAGGGAAAGATCCGGCTCACCGACCTGCACAACCTGGAAACGGCGTGTCAGCGCGGCGTCTTTTTCGAAATACTTCTTGTATTCAGCCCATGTCGTGGCGGCGAGGCAGCGCAATTCACCGCGCGCCAGCGCCGGCTTCAACAGATTGGCGGCATCATTCTGGCCTTGTTGGCCGCCGGCGCCGATCAATTGATGGGCTTCATCAATGAACATGACGATGGGCGTTGGGGATGCCTTTACGGCATCGATCACGCCCTTGAGGCGATTTTCAAACTCACCCTTCACGCCCGCACCGGCCTGCAAAAGCCCAAGATCAAGCGACATCAGGCGCACATGGCGCAAGGCTTCAGGCACATCGCCGGAGGCCAGACGCAGTGCCAAGCCTTCGGCCACGGCGGTTTTACCGACGCCAGGTTCACCAGTCAGGATCGGGTTGTTCTGGCGACGACGGGTGAGGATATCAATGACCTGGCGAATTTCACCATCGCGGCCAAGGATCGGATCGATCTTGCCGGCCTGTGCCTGGGCTGTCAGATCCGTGCAGAATTGTTCAAGCGGCCCACCACTGCGCGGCGCATCGCTGCCGGCCGCAGCCCCGCCACCCGCTGCTGCGCTGGCTGACGCCGCAATGCCGGCTTCGGCCGCTTCTTCACTGCCTTCTGTGAGTGCTTCAAAGCCACCACGGCGCAGCGCGTCGCCCGAAATTTCCATGAGGCTTGGTGCGCTTTCACGCACGCTGCGCATCAAGGCTTCATCCGTCAGCAGTGCGGCGAGAAGGTGGCCCGAACGCACGCAAGCGCCACGGCCTTCAAGCGATGCCAAAATCCAGGCTTCGCGCACCCAGGTGACGATATCAGGCGACAATGCCGGGGCCCGCGCATTACCGGTGCGTAATTTATCAAGGGCGCGCGTCAATTCACCCTGAACGCGACCAACATCGATGCCTTGTTTTGCGACAAGCAGCGCCAAATCGGAGCTTTGTGTCTCAATCAATTTGAGTAAAAAATGTTCGATTTCAACATTGTAATGGGAGCGGGAGAGCGTGAGCCCAGCTGATGCTTCCAGTTGACGTCGACAAAGATTACTTAAACGCGCAACAAGTGATTTAAGATCAATAGAAACCATCATAACCCTCCCAATCAATAATGGGAGTAAACGCCAATTGCCAAAATTGATCTATAGACCCCTGTGCAATTTTCTGACTATTTTTATTTGCATTTCATTAAGAAGAAAAAATTTTTTTGATATAACAAATCACTACTTCACTAAGTTAAGAAAACGCGGCCATATTATTCACAATGACTATCTAATACTGCCTCTGATGAAAGGTGTTCTGGCTACATGTTGGATCTGCCGTACCCGGATTTTTTGTGTGGCCTGCAACTGCCCGAACATTTGCGTTATGTCTGCGCGACTTCCGGTTTCCCAGAGCCAGATCTGGGTGGCGAATTTACCTATTGCGATCTTGGATGCGGTCAGGGCCGCACTGCATCAGCCGTGGCCGCACTTCATCCACAGGCAAAAGTCTGGGGCTTGGACTTATCCACAGACCATATCAGCGCGGCCAAGGCCTTTGCCGACCAGGCGGGCTTGAAGAATGTGACTTTCCTGGAAGCGGATTTGGCAGCCTTTGATGCCGAAACCCTGCCACCATTGGATTTTATCACCATGCACGGGGTCTGGGCATGGATACCGGATCAGGTACGCGCTGGCATTCTGAAATTGATCATGCAGCGCCTGAAGCCGGGCGGCCTTTGTTATGTGAGTTATAATGCCATGCCTGGCGCGGTGGCACTTGGCGCTATTCGTCGCATGTGCCTGGACCTTTTGCAGGGGCAGCCACAAGGC
>JBDKIR010000054.1:0-3021 GCA_039797035.1 Pseudomonadota bacterium
AATCTGCGCTCCATTGCTGATAGCCCACCGGCGAATTGGAACCATGCGCGGCGCATTGAATATGTCGGCTGGGCTGGGCGTGTCGCCGCCGGATTAAAAGGTGTGAATCCCGGCTTGGATGCTTTGTTCGATACCACTTATCGGGCCGCCTTGGCGCGGCTCGCCAGTGAAGTCGCATGAAGCGCCGTATCCTCCTGACGGGAGCGGCAATCTTGGCCGCACCAGGCTTGGTCAAGGCGCAACGGCGCAGCACCACCATTCTGGTGCCCTTCGCAGAAGGCGGCAGCACTGATCAGATGCTGCGCGTTTTTGTCCAGGCAGCGAGCAAGGCGCTTGGCCAGGATATCCGCCTGGAAAACAAGGCCAGCCGCACTGGGCTCCGGCAGCTTTCCCAGATCCGCTCGGCCGCGCCGGATGGGTCGGTGCTGATGCTTTTCCCCGTTTCAACCCTGCGGGCCTTGGTCGAACGCGGCGTTGATTTCATCATAGGGCGCGATGCCACCCCCATTTTATGTCTTGCTGGTGGCACCTATGGCGCGATTGCCAAGCTCGATCGTTTCCCGCTTGGCTGGCAAAGTTTCATCGCGGAAGCGCGCCAGAATCCGGGGAAGCTTTCCTATGGGACAGCGGGTGTTGGTTCGATTGGCCATGTCACCATGGCGCGGCTTTTGGTGAAGGAAGGCGTACAGGTGGTACATCTGCCCTTCCGCGGTGCGGCGGACGGCGCCGAAGCGCTGGAAGCCGGTGATCTGGATGTCATGGCCGGGGGTGCGCGCCTGGCGGCGGCGGTGGATCAGGGCGAAGCGCGCTGGCTTGCCCTGTGGTCACCCACGCGCAACCCACGCTGGCCGGAAGTGCCGACCCTGCTTGAATTGGGCTATGGGCTCACGGAAACGGCGCCCTTCGGGTTGATCGGCCCACCCAATATGCCGCCGGCAGAACGCCTCAGGCTTGAAGCGGGTTTCACGACGGCGCTGCGCAGCCCGGCCGTGCGCACTGTCATGGCGCGGCTTGGCATGACAGAGGATTGGCGCAATGGGGAGGCCTATGGCGCCTATCTGGCGGCGGCGGCCGGTGAAGAAGCGGCTTTGGGTTCGCTCTCGGCCACGCGCCCGTGATCCAGGCAGCGTCACCGCCCATCCTGCTGGCCTCAGCTTCGGTCGCCAGGCGCGCGGTCTTGTCCCAGGCAGGCTTGCGCTTCGACACGCGCGTGGCCGGCGTGGATGAAGCGGCCATCAAGGAAAGCGCCCTGGCGGCGGCCATGCCAGCGGAAGACGCAGCCATCCTGCTTGCTGAGGCCAAGGCTGAACGCATCGCCGCGCGGGCGCCGGAAGCCCTGGTGATTGGCGCCGATCAATTGCTGGTTTGTGAAGGCCAATGGTTCGACAAGCCGCCCGATATTGCAGCGGCGCGCAGCCAATTGCAGCGGCTACGCGGGCGCGAGCATGAATTGGTCACTGCACTTGTTTGCCATCGCGCTGGGCAGCGCATCTGGCAGCATGTGGCAAAACCCCGCTTGCGCATGCGCGATTTCTCGGATGCTTTTCTGGACGCCTATCTGGCGGCGGAAGGTGATGCGCTTTTGACCTCGGTGGGGGCCTATCGGCTGGAAGGCCTGGGCGTGCATTTATTCGACAGGATTGAAGGCGATCAGCCCGCCATTCTGGGCCTGCCGCTGCTGCCCTTACTCGGGTTTTTGCGCCAGCACGGGGTGTTGCTGAGGTAGCGAGTTCTAGAGACTCATCCGCCGCGTCAGGCCGGTCAGCCGATCCATCACGAACATCAGCACGAGTATCGCCAGAATAAGCACCCCAGAAACCGCGGCAACGCGCACATCGAGCGTACTTTCCATCATGCCCCACATGCGGATGGGCAGCATATCCGTGCGCGCATTGGAAAGGAAAAGCGAAACCGGCACATTATCCATGGATGCCACAAAGGCGAGGAAGGCGCCGGCGAAAATACCGGGCGCGATCAAGGGAAGCGTGATGCGCCGGAAGGTCATGAAGCGCCCTGCCCCCAAGCTGGCTGAGCTTTCCAACAAGGCCGGGTCCAATTGCGTGACCGTCGCCAAGGTGGTGCGAAAGACAAAGGGCGCAATCACCACCAAATGCCCGCCAATCAAATGCGTGAGCGATGGGCGGAGCCCAAGAAGCGCAAAGAACATCAGCGTCGCCAGCCCATAGGCCAATGAGGGCAGAATGAGCGGCGAGAGAAAACTTGCTTCCAGGGCGCGCGCGACCGGCCGGCGGGATCGCCCAATCGCAAGGGCAGCAAGCACGGCAAGACTTGTCGCGCCCAGGGTCGCCATGCTGGCCACCCACAGCGAATTGCCCGCTGCGCGATGGATATGCGCAGACCGCGTGGTGTCGAACAGGGCCTGATACCAGCGGAACGATAATTCCGGCGGCGGAAACCGCAAGGAAGCCGAGGTGGTGAAACTTGTGAGCAGCACAATCAAGACCGGGCCGACCAGGATCAACAGGCCAAGGCAAGTAAGGCCACCAAAGACATAGGCAAAGCTTTGATCGGCAAAGGTGCGGCGCTGGCTCATTCAATCGGTCCTTGCATAACGGCCGAGCCAATTCAGCATCATGATGCCGGCCAGCACGGTAAACAGCAGTGTCACGGAACACACCGCAGCAAAGGGCCAATCATAAACCACCATGGCCTGCTGCCAGATCAGCGATGGCAGATAGACCAGCCGCGCGCCGCCAATGACGGATTGCGAAATGAAGGCCGTACAGGCGGAAGCAAAAACCAGCGTCGCACCGGCGATCCATCCAGGCAGGCTAAGCGGGAGGATGACGCGAAAAAAGCTCCGCCACATCCCTGCCCCCAAGGCGCGTGACGCGTCCATCAGATTGGGATCAAGCCCACGCATGACAGAGATCAAGGGCAGCAGCATCAGCGGCATTTCGATTTGCATCAGGGCAAGGATCAGCCCCGTTTCCGTCTGCAAAAGCCGAAGCGGCGTGGCGCTGAGGCCAAGCGCCAACACCACCTGATTGACCAGCCCTT
>JBDKIR010000055.1:0-3364 GCA_039797035.1 Pseudomonadota bacterium
AAAACGTGATGCGCGTCAGTTCCACAGCCAAGGCGAATTTGGCCGGATTGGCCGCGAAGCCCGGCGCCAGCACGCCAATCACCTGCGGCATGAAAATCAGCGCAATCAGCGTCAGCAGCGAAAGCCACAGCATCATCAGCGTGCCCATGCGTTCCGCCATATCGCGTGCGGCGGCGCGGCCCTCGGCGGCCAAGACGCCGGCAAAGGCTGGCACAAAGGCGGCGTTGAAGGCGCCCTCACCAAATAAGCGGCGGAACAGATTGGGCAGTTTAAGCGCCACGAAAAACGCATCCGCGACCGGCCCCGCCCCAAGGCGGGAAGCAATCAGCATGTCCCGGGCGAAGCCGAGGATACGGCTCGCCATGGTCCAGCCCCCAACGGTCAGCACGGAACGCAGCATCCCTTCCCTGTAAGCGTGCGCGCGGCGAAGCGGAAGGGCGCTTGTCCTGAAGCCCCAGGACGCCTAGGTGAAGGGCCTCCCCGGCCAGAGTGCCGCCCCTTTCCGCAAGTGATCACGCGATACCAAGATGACCGATACGACCGACCCCAACGCCCCCCAACCGGCGGCGCAAGAAGCCGCCCCCGAAGCCCTGGCCGCCACCCCGGAAGAACGGCTGGCCGCCCTGGCGGAGGAGCTGGAAACCATGCGGGACAAATGGTTGCGCTCTGAGGCGGAGATGCAAAACCTGCGCACCCGCACCCAGCGTGAAGTCGCCGATGCCCGGGCCTATGCGACGCAGAAATTCGACAGCGATGTTGTGGAAGCCGCGGAAAATATCCGCCGCGGCATCGAAGCCCTGCCCCCCGCCGCCGAAGATGAGGCCGAATTGCTGGCCAAGCTGCGCGCCGGGTTTGAGGGGGTGGAGCGATCCTTCCTTGGCATTCTGGAGCGTAATGGCGTGCAGCGCCACGACCCCAAGGGCCAGCCCTTCGACCCAGAAAAGCACCAGGCCATGGCGGAACAACCCGCGCCTGAAGGTGTGGCACCGGGTACCGTCCTCCATGGCTGGACGTCGGCCTGGACACTGAATGGCCGCCTGCTCAAGCCCGCCATGGTGGTAGTGGCGAAGGCCGAGGGCGGCTGATCGGGGAGACTCAGGCCTCCCCCTTTTTCACTACAAAAGCGTGGTCTCCGCCAATTCAATGGCGCGGCCAAGATCAACGCTGAGCAGGCGCGATACGCCGCGTTCCTGCATGGTCACGCCATAAAGCCGATGCATGCGCCCCATGGTGAGCGGGTGGTGGGTCACCACCAGGAAGCGGGTGCCGCTTTCCGCAGCCATGGCCACCAGCAAATCGCACAACCTTTCCACATTGGCGTCATCCAGCGGCGCATCCACTTCGTCCAGCACGCAAACCGGGGCGGGCTGGCAGCGGAAGACGGCAAAGATCAGCGAAAGTGCGGTCAGCGCCTGCTCACCGCCTGACAGCAGGGACAAGGTGGCGAGCTTCTTGCCCGGCGGTTCGGCGTAAATCTCAAGCCCCGCTTCCAGCGGGTCATCCGAACCAACCAGCGCCAGATGCGCGCGCCCGCCGCCGAAAAGCCGGGTGAACAGGCTGCGGAATTCGCTATCCACACGGTCAAACACTTCGCGCAGACGTTCACGGCCTTCGCGGTTCAAATGGCCAATGGAACCGCGCAGCTTGGCGATGGCATTGGTCACTTCATCGCGATCGGTGGTGATCTGCCCGATGCGTTCGTCAATTTCCGCGACTTCGATTTCGGCGCGCAGATTGACCGGGCCCATTTCATCGCGTTCGCGGATCAGGCGTTCCACCTTGCGGCGCGCCTTATCCTCGGCCACATCGGAAAGCTCCTCTGGCGCTGGCGGCAATTCAGCGCCCTCACCCAAGCGTTCGGCAATCCGCGCGGCAACCGCCGCTTCCGCCATGCCGGCCGCTTCCGCCGCCGCTTCCGCGCGCACCTGTTCCTCACGCGCCACGGCAAAGGCAGCATCGGCAGAGCGCCTTGCGCCACTGCCTTGGCTCACCCGCGCTTCGGCAGCGGTCAGGGCCGCCGAAGCTGCGGCATGTGCCGCCTGGGCTTCCTCCAACAACCGAGAGGCTTCCGCGCGGCGAATGGCAGCGGCTTCGGGGGCTGCGGATAATTCCTCACAAGCCGCCGCCGCTTCGCCGTCGCGCCGGCGCAAATCGGCCACGCGCTCTGCCGCATCCGCCGCACGCGCGGTCCAAAGGCTTGCCTCCTGCGCCAGGCTGGCGCGGCGCGCCACAATGGCATCGGCTTCGGCCGCAAGGCTGCCCAGGCCATCCCGGCCAGCCGCTTCAGCCGCACGCGCTGCCGCCAGATCATCCCGTGCGCGGTCCACAGCGGCGCGCAATGCCATCAAATCGGGCTCGGTCGCGCGGGTATGCGCGGCAGCGTCGCGGGCAGCTTCGGCGTCAGCGGCTTCCGTGCCAATGCGTTCAAGCTGCGGCAAGAGTGCCGCCAGGCGGCTTTCCACCTCGGCTGCGCGTGCGGTCAATGCGGCTTCCCGCTGACGCGCCTCGGTCGCCGTTACTTCAGCCTGGCGGCGCGCATCACGGGCGGCTTGTTCCGCCTTGCGGGCTTCGGCTTCCGCTGCCGCCGCCGATTGTTCTGCCGCACGCAGCAGCGCCAGATCGGGCCGCGCGGCATGGGCTGCTTGCGCTTCACCCAGGCTGCCTGCTGCTTCCGCGCGTTCCTGTGACAAACGCTCAAGCTGCGGTTCAATCGCGGCCAGACGGCTTTCCGCGCGCGCATCGCGCGCCGCCAGATCACCTTCCAGACGTCGCGCCGCCGAAACCGCGGCTTCGGCGGCAGCGCGTGCGGTGCGGGCCGCGGCCTCGGCACGGGCGGCTTCGGCTTCGGCACCTTCGGCCGCCTGTCGCGCCGATTCGGCTTCCGCGGCACTCACCTCCGCCTGATCCAGCCGCGCTTCGGCAGCGCGCAACGCATTGCGCTGCGCCAAACGCACTGCGCCGGGCGTGGGCGCCCCAGCCTGATGCGTATGGCCATCCCAGCGCCAGACCGCGCCATCTTCGGTCACCAAGGCTTGGCCCGGCCGCAAGGAGGGCTGCAAGGCAGCGCCATCCATGCCCCGCGCCAGAAGCCCAACCTGAGAAAGCGCCCGCGCCAGCGCCGCCGGTGCTTCCACCAGGCGCGACAGGGGCACGGCACCATCGGGCAAGGGCTGCGCCACCATCAGTGGCGGCAGGTTGCGCCAATGCCGCGCCGCGCTGGTATCGGCGGGGCTTTCCAGCGCCTCACCCAGCGCCGCACCAAGCGCTGCTTCCAACCCTGATGGTACCCGCACCTGATCCAGAATCGGCGCTGCCGAGGCTGTGCCACGGGCTTCCAACACTTCGGTCAGCGCGGCGACTTCCG
>JBDKIR010000056.1:0-2623 GCA_039797035.1 Pseudomonadota bacterium
CGCGAAATGGCCGCCGCACTGATCGCCTGCGGGCTGGATCCCAAGCGCTGCACCTTGTTTGTCCAATCCCATGTCCGCGCCCATGCCGAATTGGGCTGGATCTTCAATTGCGTCGCGCGCATCGGCTGGCTCAATCGCATGACGCAGTTCAAGGATAAGGCCGGCAAGGATCGCGAAGCGGCCTCCGCGGGGCTTTATGTTTATCCCAATCTGATGGCGGCCGATATTCTCGCCTATCACGCCACCAAGGTGCCGGTGGGCGATGACCAGAAGCAGCATTTGGAATTGGCCAATGATATCGGGCAGAAATTCAACCATGATTATGGCGTGAATTTCTTCCCCACCATTGAACCGCTGATCCAGGGTGTGGCCGCGCGCGTCATGTCGCTGCGTGATGGCACCAAGAAAATGTCGAAATCCGACCCATCCGATCAGTCACGCATCAATCTGACCGATGATCAGGATGCAATCGCACTCAAGATCCGTCGCGCCAAGACCGATGCGGAACCGATCCCGGATCACATGGGCGGGCTGGAAGGTCGGCCGGAAGCGCGCAACCTGGTGGGTATTCTGGCGGCCGTGACCAATACCATGCCGGAAAATGTGCTGCGTGAGCATGCGGGGCAGGGCTTTGGCGCCTTCAAGAATACGCTGACCGAGGCCTTGGTCGCGCATCTTTCGCCCATCGCGCAGGAAATGCGCCATCTGCTGACCGATCCCGGCGCGCTGGATGCCGCGCTCCATACCGGCGCTGAGCGCGCCAATGCGGTGGCGGAACCGATCATGCGTCAGACACGCGAAATCATCGGGCTATTGCCGGCGCGCTGAAGCCGGCACTGCCTTGCGGGGCGTCATGACGGGCCGTTAAGCTTTTTTCGGCATGACTGCGCCAAGAAAGGGGGCCGCCGGCATGATCGGGCTGGATTGGGGAACCACATCCCTGCGCGCCTATCGGCTGGATCAGGCCGGGGCCGTGCTGGAAAAGCGCGAGAGCAAATCGGGCATCCTGTCCGTGAAGCCCGGCGGCTTTCCTGATGAATTGCGCAAGATCGCCGGGGATTGGCTGGATGCGGGCGAAACCCTGGTGGTGATTGCCGGCATGGCCGGCAGCAAACAGGGCTGGGCGGAAGCCCCTTATCTGGCCTGCCCCGCCACGGTGACCGATATTGCCCGCGCAACGCTGCCTGTACCCTTTCCTGCCACGCGCGTGCGCCTGGTGCCCGGGCTGAAGGCGCAGGACGCTGACGGCGTCCCGGAAGTGATGCGCGGTGAGGAAACCCAAATCCTGGGCATTCTGGATCACCTGCCGGAACAGGAGGTAACGCTTTGCCTGCCTGGCAGCCATTCCAAATGGGTGCGTGTGCAGGCTGGGCGAATCCTCGGTTTTTCCACGCATATGACCGGCGAAGTTTTCGCGGCCCTTTCCGCCCATACGATTTTGGCGCGGAGCCTTCATCGCGGTGCGCCGCATCATGCCGGTGCCTTCGCACGCGGGCTGGCACGCGCCCGGCAGGGCGGGGGCTTGCTGCATCAGCTTTTCGGTCTGCGCAGCCTGTCCCTGTTTGATGCCATGCCGGAAATGGAAGCGGCATCCTATCTCTCTGGTCTTTTGATCGGGCATGAAGTGGCCGCCGCGCTGGAAGCGGGCGTCGCACCGCCCGTGCATCTGATTGGCGCCGCTGCCCTGACGCAGCGCTACAGCGTGGCATTGGCTGCCTTTGGTATTCCAAGCCAGGTGGAAGCCGAAGACGCCGCGGCGGTCGGGCTTTTTCGTATTGGCGCCGAAATCATCGCCACTTGAGTCAAAGCGCCGTGATGATGCGCTGCATTTCGGCTGCTGTTTTAGCCCAACGCATCCCCGCCAAAAGCCGCGCCCCTGCGGCGCCCATGGCCGCCGCCCGCGCCCGATCCGTGTAGAGGGTTTCAAGCGCCGCGATGATTTCCTCAACCGCGCTTTCGCACCATCCCGGCGCGGCGCTGATCGGTTGCTGATCGCGCAGCGCCAGCGCAGCATCCTCGCGCAGCAGATCAAGATGCCCAGTATTGGCGCTGAGAATGGTGGGCACGCCGCAAGCCATGCATTCCATCGCCACCAGATTGGTGCCGCCTTCGCAGCGATTGGGAAAGATCGCCGCATGCGCTTCGCGCAGCACCGTGGGCATCAAGCCATTCGGTACCATGCCAAGATCAAGGAATTGCTCGGCGCGGATCCCATTCGCAGCGACCCAAGCCGCGATATCGGGCGCGCCATCCTGGCCAAAGGGCAGCGGGGCTGCGCGGCGCGTCGCATCGATACCACGCGCAGCTTCGGGCCAGTGATTATGCCACGCGGTGATCAGCAAGGCGTCGGGGTGTCGCGCAGCGAAAACCCGCCAGGCGGCGAGCACATTATCCTGCCCCTTGCGCGCTTCCAGCTTGCCACCGCTGAAAACCACGAAGCGGTTCGGGAAAAGCCCGCGCTGCGGGGCTGGGTGAAACAAGGCGGGATCTATGCCCTGCAACACCAATTCCACGCGCGGCACGCCATGCGCGCGCAGCACCGCCGCATTCCAGCTTGATCCTGCAATCACCGCGGCATGCGGGGCCAAAATATCGCGCGCCCTGGGGCCAAGATTTTCCCGTT
>JBDKIR010000057.1:0-2970 GCA_039797035.1 Pseudomonadota bacterium
CAAGGCGAAGCCCGGTGCACTCAATTTTGGCAATGCTGGTTCGGGTACATCACAACACCTGTCTGCCGCGCTGATCGCAACGCGCACCGGGATTGACGTTACGCATGTTTCCTATCGTGGCGGCACGCCAGCTGTAACCGATTTGATGGGTGGCAAAATCCAGGCCATGGCCGCGCCCCTGGTGGAAGTGATTGCGCATGTACAGGCGGGCCGGCTGCGCGCGATTGCCGTAACAACCGCGCGCCGTTCTTCCCTGCTACCCGATGTGCCGACCATTGCCGAAACCTTGCCTGGCTTCGAAGTGGCGCTGTGGAATGGCTATATGGCGCCGGCCGGTACCCCCGCCCCCATCGTCAACCGCATCGCATCAGAAATTCGTGCTGTCATGCGTACTGATGACATGAAGGCCAAGCTCGCCCAGCAGGGGAGCGAGCCTGTTGGTTCCACCCCCGAGGAGTTCAGCGCCTTTCTGGCAAGCGAAATTCCGAAATGGGCAGAGTTGGTGCGTATATCCGGCGCCAAGGTAGAATAGGAAACACCATGCCCCATATCGTTTGCCTACGACCGCTGCACCCCGACGCGATGGCAAGGCTGCATGCGGAACCCGATTTCAAGGTCACGATGTTGACCGAGGTGAATGCGGATACACTGCGGGAGCCGATGCAAACCGCAGAAGCGATCATCGTTCGCGCCACACCGATCAATCGTGATTTTCTGAACAACGCGCCGATGCTTTCCATCTGCGCGCGGCATGGCGTGGGCTATGATGCGGTTGATGTGAAGGCGCTGACCGAACGCGGCATTCCCCTGACGGTCACCCCCGATGCCAATGCGCTTTCGGTTGCCGAACACGCCATGATGCTGATGCTTTCAACATCCCGGCGCACGCTGGATTATGACAAGAATTTGCGCGCGTTGGATTGGGGTTCCAAACCTTCCCTGAAAACCTGGGATTTGTCCGGGCGCAAGGTGCTGATCATAGGCTTTGGCCGCATTGGTGGGCGCGTTGCGCGGCTTTGCGCCGCCTTCGGGATGGAGGTGCTGGTGCATGACCCCTATATCCCACAAAACACCATCAAGGGCGCTGGCTTCCGCCCGGTGAAGGTGTTGCATGAAGGCCTGGCAGAAGCCGATATCGTCACGACCCATTGCCCCAGCAATGAGGAAACGCGCGGCATGGTGAATGGCACTTTCCTTGCCGCAATGAAGCCGGGCGGCACCTATATCAATACCGCACGCGGCACATTGGTGGATGAAGCCGCACTCACCGCCGCGCTGAAAACCGGGCATCTTGCGACTGCCGGGCTTGATGTGTTCTGGGAAGAACCAGTCACCACGCGCCTGCCGCTGCTTGATCTGCCGAATGTTGTCGTCTCCCCGCATTCGGCTGCCGCAACGGAACAGGGAATGCGCCGTATGGGGCTTTCCTGTGCGGAGAGCATCATCAGCCATTTCAAGGGTCAACTCGACCCCGATGTTGTGATCAATAAGGAGGTGCTGCGCGGCAACGCGTAGCAATGCCCATCATGGAAAACCCCTTACTCATTCTGGCGGATCACGCTGCTTCCTGGCGCAGCCGTGCGGTAGATGCGGAAGTCGCGCATCACGCGCGCCGCGCCTTGGTGGATTGGTTCGCTGCCCTGCTGCCCGGTGCGTCACGCGCACCCGCCACCTTCATGTCCGCCGCATTGGAAGATGAAACGCGCGGCGGTGGTGGCGCGGTATGTTACGTGAGTGGCCGTCAGGTGCCGCTCCGCCACGCGGCGCTGCTGAATGGCACGGCATCCCATACCGTGGAGTTCGACGATATCTATCGTTACGCCGTCTATCATCCGGGCTGCCCCACCATTGCGGCGGCGCTGGCGGCGGCGCAATCACGCGGCGCGGATATGGATTTGCTGCTGCGTGCCATGATTGCTGGCTATGAGGTTTCCTGCCGCATCGGCGTTGCCGTGCAGCCATCCCATTACGATTTCTGGCATACCACCGGCACGGTCGGCACTTTCGGTGCGGCGGCAGCGGTAGCGGTGGCGCTGAATTGCGATGCGGAACGCACCGCACACGCCATTGCAACCTGCGCCACCATGGCCAGCGGCCTGCAACAAGCCTTCCGGGGCGAAGGCATGTCCAAGCCCTTGCATCCCGGTCATGCGGCGGAAGCGGGCACCATGGCGGCGATGGCGGCCGCACGCGGCATGACCGGCGCGCTGGATGTGCTGCATGGGCCGGCAGGCTTTGCTGCAGCCACCAGCGAAGATACCGGCAAATGGGAAAAATCACTGGCTAATATTGGCAAGCCCTACGCCATCACCGATATGACCTTCAAGAACCATGGCTGCTGCGGGCATATTTTCGCCGCCCTTGATGCTGTGCGCGATTTGCAGCGCGAAGTCGGCTTCAGCGCGGGCGATGTGCTTGGCGTGCATGTCGGCGGCTATAAGGCGACCAAGGATGTCTGTGATCGCCCGACCGCCGCGACCGAGCAGGATTGCCGTTTCTCAACCCAATTCACCGTCGCGACCATGTTGCTGTATGGCGGCGTGCGCTTGGCGGCGTTTGAACCAGACCGTCTGACTGATCCCGCCATCCGGGCCTTGATGCCCAAGGTGACAGTCGCTCTGGACCCGGAATGTGCGGCAGCCTTCCCATCCAAGCGTTCCGCGAAGGTGGAAATCAAGCTACGCGATGGGCGTGTACTGAACCGCCATCAGCACACCCGCAAGGGCGATCCGGATGCGCCGCTTTCGGATGCGGATCTGTCCGACAAATTCCTGGAACTCACGGCAGACGCGATTGGCACGCAGGAAGCCAAAGCACTGCTGGAGGCTCTGTGGAAGGGCAATGCCCTTCCAGGCATTGTGAAACTTCGCTCCCAAACCGCGCTACGCGCGGCGGAGTAAAGGCGCCGGGCGCAGGTTCACGCCTGCGCCCATTCTTCCCTATCCTGCCAGCACATAGCCGTAAGCCTTG
>JBDKIR010000058.1:0-3171 GCA_039797035.1 Pseudomonadota bacterium
CGGGGAACCGATTGACGAACTCGGCCCGGTGACCGCCACGATGCATTACCCGATCCACCGCGAAGCCCCGGCCTTTGAAGAACAGGCGACGGCGGCCGAAATTCTCGTCACCGGCATTAAGGTTATCGACCTGCTGGCGCCTTACCTGAAGGGCGGCAAGATCGGCCTGTTCGGCGGCGCCGGCGTGGGCAAGACCGTGACCATTCAGGAACTCATCAACAATATCGCCAAGGGCCATGGCGGCGTTTCCGTCTTCGCCGGCGTGGGTGAGCGTACGCGTGAAGGTAACGACCTTTACCACGAAATGATCGACGCGGGCGTCATCAAGCTTGGTGAAGGCAATACCGATGGTTCCAAGGTGGCGCTGGTCTATGGCCAGATGAACGAACCGCCGGGCGCGCGCGCCCGCGTGGCGCTTTCCGGTCTTTCCATGGCGGAATATTTCCGTGATGAGCAGGGCCAGGACGTGCTGTTCTTCATCGATAACATCTTCCGCTTCACGCAGGCGGGCGCGGAAGTGTCTGCGTTGCTTGGCCGTATTCCTTCGGCGGTGGGTTATCAGCCGACGCTGTCCACCGACATGGGCGCGCTGCAGGAACGCATCACCTCCACCAAGAAGGGTTCGATCACTTCGGTGCAGGCGATTTACGTGCCGGCCGATGACTTGACCGACCCGGCGCCGGCGACCTCCTTCGCGCACTTGGATGCGACGACCGTGCTCAACCGTTCGATCGCCGAGCTTGGCATCTTCCCGGCCGTTGATCCGCTCGACTCCACGTCGCGTGCGATGGATCCGCGCGTTGTGGGTGTTGAGCATTACAATACGGCGCGCGAAGTGCAGAAGATCCTGCAGACCTATAAGTCGCTGCAGGACATCATCGCCATTCTCGGCATGGATGAGCTCTCGGAAGAAGATAAGCTGATCGTGGCGCGCGCGCGCAAGATCCAGCGCTTCCTGTCCCAGCCCTTCCATGTGGCCGAAGTCTTCACCGGTACGCCGGGCGTTTTCGTGAAGCTGGAAGATACCATCCGCTCCTTCGCGGCGATCTGCCGTGGCGATTACGACCACCTGCCGGAAGCGGCCTTCTACATGGTCGGCACGATTGAAGAGGCCGTGAAGAAGGGCGAAGAACTGAAGGCGGCGGCCTGATCATCATGGCGAGTTTCCAACTCGAACTCGTCTCGCCGGAAAAGCTGCTCCTCTCCCGCCCGGTGGAGATGGTGGTGTTTCCGGCAGCCGAAGGTGAAATGGGCGTGCTGGCTGGCCATGCGCCCATGATCGTGGCTTTGCGCGGCGGGGTTATTTCCGTGCGTGAAGGCGGGCAGGTGACGGATCGCCTATTCGTTGCGGGCGGCTTTGCCGAAGTGGCGCCGGACCGGGTGACGATCCTGGCTGAGGAAGCAACCCCTGTTGCCTCCCTGTCCAAATCGGACGCTCAGCGCCGTTTGAGTGAGGCTGAGGCCGCGTTCAGCGCCGCTGCCAATGATACGCCGGAAAAGCGCGAAGCCGCCATGTCGATGGTGCTGTCGGCGCGGGCCATGGTGGATGCCGCCACGGTTGCATGAGGCTTGATCTGCAAGTTTAGGTTTTCGGGCGGGCCTGGTCCCGCCCGTATTTTTTTGTCCATGTCGGGCCAGCATGGGTAAGGGTTCAGGTTTTTGGCATCTGGCCTTGAAACTGCCACATCATCACCAAACAATAATGATTGCGCATTGTCCCAGCGCAGGCGGTGCATGCTGTGGCGGATGGATCTTATTGGAAGAGGCCGATGAAGCACTGGCATATTGAAGAAATAAGCTGGGACAAGTTCGATGCTTCCAGGCTTGATCCGGAAATTGTGCCGCTGGTGAAGGCTGCCGCCATGGTGGAGCGTAACGCGGCGGATTACGTGACTTATCTGACGCGGGTCTTTGCCGATGACCCTGATTTCAGCGCGGCCGCCGAACATTGGGGCGTGGAAGAAACCCAGCATGGTGATGCGCTTGGCCGCTGGGGCATGTTGGCTGATCCGGGCTGGGATTTTGCCGCCGCTTTTGCGCGCTATCGCGCCGGTTATCGCATTCAATTGGATGCCGAGGCGTCCATTCGTGGCAGCCGCACCGGGGAGTTGATTGCCCGCTGCATGGTCGAAACCGGCACCAGCAGCTATTACACAGCCCTTGGTGAGGCGACTGAAGAACCAGTGCTGAAGCAGGTATGCCGCTTGATCGCCGCGGATGAATACCGCCATTTCAAGCTGTTTTATGACCATATGCGGCGCTATCTGGCGCGCGAGAACCTTTCCTTCGTCAAACGGCTACGTGTGGCTTTGGGGCGGATCGGCGAAACCGAGGATGATGAACTCGCTTTCGCCTTCCATAGCGCCAATGAACCGGCTGACATGCCCTATGATCATGAACGCTGCACCACCGCCTATATGGGGCGCGCCATCGGGTTTTATCAGTTCCGCCATATTGAACGCGGCATGGGCATGATCTTCAAATCCATCGGGCTGCAGCCGCGCGGGCGGGTTTCCGATATGGCTGCCAAGGCTTCCTGGCGGCTATTGCAATGGCGGCGTGACCGTTATCGCCTGGCCCTGGCGAAGGTGGCCAATGAAAATGCCACCCGACTGGCGCGCGCCGCCTGAGCCCCAAACGCCATGCCGCTGGCGATAAAGCGCCAATCCGGGCTGGCGGATGCAATCAGCATCTTGTCTGATCGCGAAAAATAAAGGAATGAACGCCGCTTGCCGCTAGCAGCATCGCGCATGCCATGCGAAGACGCGGAATAGCGAGGATCGACCCGGTCGATAAAGTGCTTAGCAAAGGAGAAACGGCAGATGCGCGTTTATTATGACCGCGATGCGGATGTAAATCTGATCAAATCCCGCAAGGTTGCGGTCATTGGCTTTGGCAGCCAGGGCCATGCCCATGCGATGAATATGCGTGATTCAGGCGTGAAGGATGTGGTGATTGGCCTGCGTCCCGGTGGTTCCGCCCAGAAGGCGGAAGCTGCGGGCTTCAAGGTGATGTCCCCGGCCGATGCCGCCAAATGGGCCGATGTCGTCATGGTGCTGACGCCGGATGAAGGCCAGGGCGACCTGTATCGTGAAAGCCTGCATGCCAATATGAAGCCGGGCGCGGCTCTGGCCTTTGCGCATGGCTTGAATGTGCATTTCAACCTGCTCG
>JBDKIR010000059.1:0-4429 GCA_039797035.1 Pseudomonadota bacterium
TGCAAACAGAAGCCACCCCAGCCGATGAGGTGGAGTTGCTGGTGGGCGAAGGGGGGCATTTCTGGCGTCTGCGCACCCCCTTGCTGCCGCTTGCGGTCAATGGGGCGGGGGATGCGATTGCGGCGCTGTTTCTGTTTCACCGCTTACATAAGGGTTCGGCCGCAGCGGCCCTTTCCGCGGCCGCGTCGAGCATTTTCGGCCTATTGCGGCACACGGCCGAAGCGGGTGCGCGTGAATTGCAACTGATCACGGGGCAGGAGGAGATCATTACCCCCACCCGCCTGTTCAGCGCCGAGCCCTGTTAGAGACCGTTTGAGAATGCCGGCGGCGGAGGGGCCGCGAGGGATTTTTTGGTCCTGCCAGGCGCCGGACGCCGCCGATGCTGGTGGCATCGGCAAGGTCGGCAGCCGGCTTCAATGCATGAAGCTGCGGGTGACATAGGCCTTCAGCGCTTCCACATCATGATCCTGCTTGGCGAAGCGGAACTTCACCAGATCACGAATGCTGACAATGCCGAGCAGATCACCCTTGTCGTCGCAGACCGGCAAATGGCGGAAATAGCCCTGATCCATGATCTCGAGCGCGGCTTCCACCGGCGTGTCGGGGCCGACCATAATGACTTCGCGGGTCATCAATTCCTCAGCCGCCAGACAACGAATGCCATTGCGCCGATCCGCCACGGCCTTGACGATATCCCGCTCGCTCAAAATCCCCACCACGGCACCAGCGGCGTTCACCACCAGCACCGCGCCAATGCGCCGCGCCGCCATGATACGGGCGATTTCAACCACGGGGGTTTCGGGCGTTACGGAAATCGCGGCATTTCCCTTTTGCCGCAACACTGATTTGATCGACATGGCCGGAGGCCTCCTTGTTACGAGACTCTGCCAGCCCACCTCATCCTGCTTGATCCCTCCCCATCTCGTGCGTGGGTCCTTTTGCGCAAGGGTCCAATCACCAGAAAAGCGGCAAAAACAGCCTGATTCAGCCGGAAAACCCGCGGCCGCGGCAGATCGCCGCTTGCACCCCGCCCTACCCGCATGCAAGCCTTCGGCCAGAAAAAGCCCCTTCGGCAAGGATGGGCGGCAGGGACAGGCGGGCATTGCCAAGCCAAATTCTGCTGCCTTCCGCGCACGCCTCCTCCGGGCTTTTAGGTTCAACGACTGGGAGAGTGCGACATGACCCTTCAGACTTCACGGCGGCTTCTGCTCGGTGCCGGCTTGGCCGCGCCCTTCATCCGCACCGCATCGGCACAAACCACCCTTGAATGGGTGGCCGGGTCCGTGGGCGGCGGCTGGTACACCATGGCGGCTGGACTTTCTTCCCTGATCCGGGAAGAAAACCCTGATCTGCAAATCCGCGTCGTGCCCGGCGGCGGCCTCGCCAATTCCACGCGCATCAATAACGGCCAATCCCAGATTGGCTGGGGGATTGATGCCTTCTCGGCCTCCGCCGTGCAGGGGATCGAACCCTATAGCGCCAAGCATGATAAGCTGCGGTGCCTTGGCACGGGTTATTCGCCGACAGAACACCATTTCCTCCGCCACAAGGGCGCGGGGCCTGAGGATATGCGCGCCATCCTGACGCAGCGCGGCCTGAAAATCGCAGCCCCTCAGCGCAGCAGCACGGATGAAATGACGCTGCAGCGCATCCTGAAATTCCTGGGCACCAGCCCGGATAAGATCAGGGCGGAAGGCGGGCGCTACTTGAACGGCTCCTACGCCGATATCGCCGCGGCCTATAATGACGGCCAGGTGGATTATCTTTATGCAGCGCTCGCACGCCCGGCGGCGATTTTCACGGAAATCGCACAAGGCCGGCGCGGTGGCGCCATGGTCGCCTTCCCGCAGGATGTGCGCGATCATCTGCAAAAGGAATACGCCTATGCGCAGGGGATTCTACCCGGCGCCACCTACCCGGCATTGATGACCGGTGATGTGCCGGTGACCCTGATGGATAGCGTGATCCTGGTGCATGAAAGCGTGCCGGATGATGTGACCTACAAGATCACCCGGACGCTGATCCGCAATAAGGGCCAAAGGCTGGTTTCCATTCACAGCAGCATGGGCGCTTGGGACCCAAAGGCATCCGTGGCCTATCGCGGCGTGCCGCTGGCAGGCGGTGCGTTGCGCGCCTTCCGCGAAGCCGGCGCCAATCCGCCGGCCTGATCAACCTATCGCGCGTGCAATAGTGCCAGTCCGGTTCACATGCGTTCACCAGACAGGCACTAAACTGCCGTTTGGTCGCATTTTCCGAGCCGCCAAGTGATTTCACTTGGCTTGAACATGCTCCAGAAGGCTCGTCATGCGCGCGCGTGATGGGTGGCTGAAAAGCGCCATCGCGATTTGGATGGCCGCTTGGGCGGCGCTGCATCTTTATTTCGGCGGCTTCGGATTTCCGGAGCCGATCGAAATGCGGAGTCTCCATCTGCTGGTCTTCACGCCACCGCTATTTCTGCTCTACCCGGCATTTACCAAACATTCCCCGCAAACCCGGCCCAGTATCCTTGATTGGATCTGGACCCTCGCCGCCGCCGCGCCGCATCTTTGGGTTTTCGTCAATGCCGGCGCGGTCAATGACCGCATGGAATATGTGGATCCCTTCACACCTACGATGTTGACGCTTGGCATTGTCTGCATGGTGACGATGCTGGAAGCGATCCGCCGCGCCGTGGAACCGGGACTTGCCTGGATGGTGGCGGGCTGCCTGCTTTACATGTTCTTCGGCCACCACCTGCCCGGCGTGCTGAACACGCGTAACTTCCAGTTGAATGAGATTATTGAAGCCGCTTGGCTGGTGCCAACTGCGGGCGGCGTTTATGGCCCGCTGACCGGGATCGTCGCCACCACCATTGCGGTCTTCATCCTGTTTGGCGCCTTCATGCAGGGCAGTGGCACGGGGCGGCTTTTTTCCAATCTGGGGGCTGCTGTGGCCGGGCGCTATACGGGCGGGCCGGCCAAGGTTGCCGTGGTCACCTCAGGTCTCTTCGGCACCATGAGCGGGTCTTCGGTTTCCAATGTGATCACCACCGGCGCCATGACCATCCCGTTGATGATCCGGGTTGGCTACAAGCCATCCGTCGCGGCGGGGATTGAAAGTGCCGCTTCGGTTGGCGGCGCGCTGATGCCGCCAGTGATGGGGGCGGCCGCCTTCGTCATGGCGGAAATCACCAATATTCCTTATGGCGATATCATTGTCGCGGCGGCGATAGGCGCTGTGATGTATTACTTCGCCATTCTTGCAGCAGTGCATTTTGAAGCGAAGCGACTGGGCATCGCGCCCATGCCGCTCAAGGATATTCCGGCTTGGCGTGAAGTGTTGGCGGACGCGCATCTGATCCTGCCGATTGGTCTGCTGGTCTATTTGATGACCGAACGCTGGAGCGGTAATTTCGCTGCCTTCTGTTCCACCCTTGCCATGGTTGGCGTTTCGCTGTTGCGCGCCCGCACGCGCATGGGTTGGCGCAGCATCCTGGAAAGCCTGGCCAATGCGGGGCTGACCATGGCGCCATTGGCGGTTTCCATCGCGGGCGCAGGCGTGGTGGTCTCAGTCCTGACGGCAACCGGCATGGTGGTCGCCTTTGGTGGCATCATCAAGGATTTGGCCGGTGGCAATCTGGCGCTGCTGCTGATCCTGCTCTGCATCACCGTGCTTGTGCTTGGTCTCGGCATTCCAACAACGCCGTCCTACATCATTGCGGCGGCGATCGGCGTGCCGCAGGTGTTGGAATTGGGCAGAGCCCTGGGTGTGGATGTGCTGCAGGCGCATCTTTTTGTTTTCTATTTCGCGGTGATCGCGGATGCGACCCCACCCGTTGCCGCCGCCGCTTTCGCTGCCGCGGCGATTGCCAAGGCAAGCCCGACCATTGCGAGTATTCACGCCTCCCGCTTTGGCATTGCCGGCTTCACCGTGGGCTTCGCCTTTATCTATGATCCGGGGATCATGCTGCGCGGCAGCCTATTCGATATCATCACCGCCACCCTCATTCAGCTTTCCGCCCTGACCCTGATTACCGCAGCCTATGCGGGCTTCCTGTTGCGCCCCATGTCATGGGTCTTGCGCAGCCTGGTGGGCTTGGCGGGGTTGATCGGCGCCTTCCTGCATCTGCTGCCCGATACGCAAAGGCTTTTACTGGCACTCGGAACGCTCTGCGGCGTGGCGCTTTGGCAAAAACTGCAAAAGCGTAGTGCTTGAACCAATCAACAATCTTACGGGAAATGTCATGAAAATCCGAAACCTCCTTTCTGCCTTCCTGCTCACGGCGCTGCCCGCTCTGGCGCAGCCGGTCCAACAGGGACCAACGGTTGCCGCCATTCGCGCCCGCGATGCGCTGATTTGCGGCGCGCATCCGGGCGCCCCCGGCTTTGGCTTGATGGATGGCCAAGGCATCTATCGCGGATTGGATGCGGATAGCTGCCGCGCGGTTGCT
>JBDKIR010000060.1:0-3101 GCA_039797035.1 Pseudomonadota bacterium
AGGCGCTGCGGGAAGCCAATGGCTTCGCCTGGGGCGCCATTTTGGAAGTGGCCAAGCTTTTCGCCGCTATTTTCGTCACCATGGCTCCGGTGCTGGCAATTTTGCGTGCTGGCACGGCCGGGGCGGCGGCGCCGCTGGTGGCGCTGACGTCCGGCGCGGGCGGGGAGCCTATCCCTTGGGTCTATTTCTGGCTGACCGGCATATTGTCGTCCTTCCTGGATAATGCGCCGACCTATCTGGTGTTCTTTAACCTGGCGGGCGGTGACCCGGCGCATCTGATGGCCGAAGGCGCGCTGACCCTGGCCGCGATTTCCTGCGGGGCGGTCTTCATGGGGGCCAATTCCTATATCGGCAATGCGCCGAATTTCATGGTCAAAGCCATTGTGGAAGAACAGGGTGTGCGCATGCCATCCTTTTTCGGCTATTGCGCTTGGGCGCTGATGGTGCTGATCCCCCTTTTCGTTCTGGTAACTTTTGTCTTTTTCCGAGGAAGCTGAGCCATGCCTTACGTCATCGCTGATGATCTGCCCGAAGAACCCGCCGGTGTGCGCTTCCGCCGCCTGTTGGAACGCCCGCAAATCCTGCAAATGCCGGGCGCACATCTTGGCATTGCCGCCTTGCTCGCGAAAAAGGCAGGGTTTGAGGCGCTTTACATGTCAGGGGCGGCGATGTCCGCCACCATGGGCCTGCCTGATCTTGGCATGATCACCGTGGATGACGTGTCCTGGCATGTGCGCCAGGTGGTCCGGGCTTCCGGCCTGCCGGTGCTGGTCGATGGCGATACCGGCTATGGTGAGGCGCTGAACGTCATGCATATGGTGCGCTGCTTTGAAGAAGCGGGTGCCGGCGCGGTGCATCTGGAAGACCAGTTGCTGCCCAAGAAATGCGGCCATTTGAACGACAAGAAACTGGCCCCGGTCGATGAAATGGCGGCCAAGGTGGCCGCAGCACGCAAGGCGCGGCGCAATCTGGTGATCATTGCGCGCACCGATGCGGTGGCGAGCGAGGGCATGGATGCGGCGGTTGACCGCGCCAAGCGCTATCTGGAAGCCGGCGCGGATGCGATTTTCCCCGAAGCGCTCAATACCGCTGAGATGTTCCGCGAATTCGCCGCGCGCATGCCGGGTGTGAAGCTGCTGGCCAATATGACCGAATTTGGCCGCACGCCGTTCTTCACCGCCACCGAATTCCAGCAAATGGGCTATGCCATGGTGATCTGGCCCGTCAGCCATTTGCGCATCGCGGCAAAGGCCACGGAAGACCTCTATGGCGCCATCAAGGCCGATGGCGGCACGCATAACATGGTCGGGCGCATGCAAACCCGCGCCCAGCTTTATGAGACGATTGGCTACCACGCCTATGAATCGCTGGATGCCAGCCTGGTGCGGACCATTGTGCCCGAAGGCATGCCGCAGAACTGACCCTGTGACGGGCGTGGGGGTGTTTCAGCCCCCGCGCCCGGAAAAGGCGTTGAAGGTTTGCAGTGTATAAGTGTCCTTCACGCCGGGCACGGTCTGGATTTGCTCCACGACAAAGAGCCCGATATCGCGATCCGCTTCCAGATAGAATTTCCCGAGCAGGTCATATTGGCCGGAAATCGAATGCATTTCCGACAATTCCTCGATCCTGTCCGACATTTGCCGCGCCACCTGATAGGCTTGGCCCATGTCGCATTTGATCATGACAAAAACAGCGCGCATGGGTCTTTCCCTTCTTCAGACCAGCCTAGCCTAACGCGTAAACGCCGCGCCGGGAACGTCACACCGCGTCCCGGCATTTATTTGCCAAAATCTTAGCCCTGTGACTAAATTTTAGGCGAAACCTGTTATCATACGCTTGGTCTGTCCGCCCCGGGCGCTGGGTGGCGTGATCGGCACAGGGATTGCTAAAGAAGGGATATGGTTTTGCCTCCTTCTGCCCCAGATCGCGGCGGTGCCGCGCAGCCCCTGCTCGATATTCGTGGCCTCGTGAAGCATTTCCCCATTCGTGGCGGCCTTTTGGGCCGCCAATTGGGGGAGGTTCGCGCGGTTGATGGTGTTTCCTTCGCGGTGCGCAAGGGTGAGACCTTGGGCATTGTCGGTGAAAGCGGCTGCGGGAAATCCACCACCGCACGGTTGCTGATGCGTCTGCTCGACCCCGGAGCAGGCGAAATGGTCTTTGATGGAGAGGCTGTCGGCCGGGATGATCTTGGCGGCGGCATCACGCTCAAGGATTATCGCCGCCAGGTGCAGATGGTGTTCCAGGATTCCTATGCGTCCTTGAACCCGCGCCTGCCGATTGAAGACAGCATCGCCTTCGCGCCGCAGGTGCATGGCGTTTCGGCCGCGGAAGCGCGTGAGCGGGCGCGGGAATTGCTCGCCGCCGTTGGTCTGGCGCCGGCGCAATTCGCCCGTCGCTATCCGCATGAATTATCCGGCGGCCAGCGGCAGCGCGTGAATATTGCCCGCGCCCTGGCATTGCGCCCACGTTTGGTCATTCTGGATGAACCGGTTTCCGCGCTTGATAAAAGCGTGGAAGCGCAGGTGCTCAATCTGTTGGTGGATCTGAAGGAAAGCTTCGGCCTTACCTATGTTTTCATCAGCCATGATCTGAATGTGGTGCAATATATCAGCGACCGCGTCCTGGTGATGTATTTGGGCCAGGTCGCGGAGCAAGGGCCGGTCGATGAGATCTATAGCCGCCCGGCGCATCCCTATACCCGCGCCTTGCTGGCGTCTCGCCCTTCCATGGACCCGGCGCAGCGCCGCACGGAGCCGCCACTGACGGGTGATCCGCCCAATCCGGTGAACCCGCCTTCTGGGTGCCGCTTCCGGACCCGCTGCCCCTATGCTGAGGCGATTTGCGCCGAAAAAGTGCCGGCCCCGGCCCTTTTGAGCCCCGGGCATGAAGCCGCCTGCCATATGGCCTTGCCCGGTAGCGGCCATACCCAAGTCGGGAAGGTCGCGGCATGAGCGCGGTGCTGAAGCCCGGCGCCGAAGCGCCGCTGATCAAATTGCGGGATCTGCATGTGCGGTTTGTGTCCCGTGATCGCACCGTCCATGCGGTCAATGGCGTTGATCTCGACCTCGCCGCGGGTGAGGTGCTTTGCATCCTGGGTGAAA
>JBDKIR010000061.1:0-3067 GCA_039797035.1 Pseudomonadota bacterium
CCTCCAGCGCGTCCTGCACCTCTGCTGGCGTGATGCCTGGGGCACGCAATCCGCCTTCAATCTGGCCCATATTGCGCAACCATGTCCCGGTGCCGGCCAAGGAAACCCGGACATGCCAGGAACCACCTTCCCGCGCACGGCGCAGCAAGGCCGCCATGGCGCCGAAAGCCAATAAATAGCCCGAAGCATGGTCCAGCACCTGGCAAGGTAATGGGCGCGGCCGATCCTCCCCCGCCGCCACGGCTTCAGCGTGGTTCAGGCCATTGGTATTCTGCACCAGCGAATCAAAGCCGCGCCGCCCGGACCAGGGGCCCATATGCCCATAGGCCGAAAGCGAAACGCAGATGATGCCGGGATGAAGCGCCGCCAGCGCTTCCGGCGCAAAGCCATGCGCCGCGATGGCCCCCGGCCGATAGCCTTGCAGGAAAATATCAGCGCGTGCGGCCAAAGCCTTCAGCCGGTCCCGATCCGTTGCGCGGCGCAAATCAAGCCGGGCGGTTCTTTTGCCGCGCCCTGTATCCATCACCAGATCATCAAAGGAAGGCAGATGCGCGGCGCTGATATGCAAAACATCCGCCCCATGCGCCGCCAGCGTTCGCCCCGCCACTGGCCCGGCAATCACCCGTGTCAGGTCAAGCACGCGCAGGCCCGACAAGGGGCGATCCTGTGCCGGTGGCAAGGGTTTGGCGGGCGCATCACCAATGCGTTCGATCAACACGGCCGGCAAAACCGCTGCCGCCGCCCCCTGCGGCGTCGCATCCCATTCGGCAAAGCTACGTGTCATGGTGACAACAAGGCCCGCCTCACCGGCGGCAGCCTCAAACTCCGCCGCGCGCCATTGCTCAAGCGCGGCAGCCACCGAAGCCCGGTCATGCGCCAAGCCGCCCAATAGGCGCAGAACACCATCGCGATGATGGGGAAAGTTGGTGTGCAAACGCACCCAGCGCCCATCACCACAGCGATAGAGCCCGGCAATGGCGTCCCAATGATGACCCCTGGCCTTGCCATCAATATGCACGTGATGCTCGGACCGAAACTCAATGGCGGCATCCCGCATGGCGACGGAAACGCGCTGCCTGGGGCCACCGCGCGCGTGATGAATTTCGGCAGCCGCCAAGGCAGCCGCGCCAATGCTGGTTTGCGCAGCCGCATCAACCCGAAAACAGGATGGCAGGATGGGTTCTGCGCCGGTCAGCTCCAGCTCGGTCAAGGCTTCAGGCGGCAGCGCTGCAGCGCCCCATAAGGCGGCGAGAATATCGGTCGTGGACGGGTTCATCCGGCAAGCTTTCACCCAGAAGCGGCGCCGGTCCAGCCCCATGGTTGCCCAGCCCCCGCAGCCCGCCGTAGTTTCACTTCAGACAGAGGGGAAAGAGCATGTCGCCGCTTGCGGGTCTTCGCGTTGTTGAAATTGCACAAAATCTGGCCGGCCCTTTTGCCGGACAAATCCTTGCCATGCTCGGGGCTGAAGTCATCAAGCTGGAACGCCCTGAAGGCGGGGATGATGCGCGTGGCTGGGGCCCGCCCATGCATGAAGGCACCGCCACCACCTTCATTGCGGTCAATCGCGGCAAGAGATCGCTCAGCCTTGATCTGCGCAGCGATGCGGACCGAGAGCTGCTGATGGGCCTGCTATCCGATGCGGATGTGCTGGTGCAGAATATGCGCCCCGGCGCCTTGGAAGAATTGGGGCTGGGCGGCGCCACCCTGACGGCACGCTTCCCGCGCCTGATCTATTGTTCGCTCGGCGCCTTTGGCGCCAAGGGGCCGAAGGCGCTGCATCCGGGCTATGAACCCATTCTGCAAGCCTATTCGGGCCTCATGATGATGAATGGCGCGGAAGGCGGACCACCAACGCGGAGCGGGGTGCAAATCCTGGATCTCGGCACCGGCATGTGGGCCACCATTGGCATTCTGGCTGCAGTGGAACGCCGCCACAGCACCGGCAAGGGCGGTATTGTCGATACATCGCTTTTGGAAACCGCGCTTGGCTGGATGGGGCCGCATTTCGCGGGCTTCACCGTCTCCGGCCGGCCGCCGCCGCGCAACCTTTCAGGCAATCCGAATACGGTCGTGTTTCAATCCTTTGAAACGGCCAGCAGCCCGGTGATGGTCGCGGCCGCCAATGACCGGCTATTTCGCAAATTATGCGATACCATGGGGCTGCCTGAACTTGGCACCGATGAACGCTTTGCTTCCAACCGGCTGCGCGTGGCCAATAAGCCCGCCCTGATGGCGGTGATGGAACCGGCCTTCCGGGCGCGCCCGGCCGAAGAATGGCTGCCCTTGCTGGAAGCCGCCGGCATTCCCTGCGGGCCCATCAATACCATGCGTGAAATCGCGGTGGATGCGCAGGTGGAAGCCCTGGGCATTGTCGCCCCCGTACCGGGCCTGCCGGTGCGCGCCATTGGCCTGCCGGTGAGCTTCGAAGGTGAACGTCCCTCCCCCGCGCGCGGCGTGCCGGCGGCGGGGGAACATAGTGCTGAAATCCGCAGCGGTCTGAGCTGGACGCCGCGGCAAGGCTGACCCGGAAGCGGCGCCTTAATCTTCCATGGCGATGACGCGCGCGGGCGCGCCATCGCTATCGGGGATACGAATGGGCAGCGCCACCACCTGATTGCGCGCCTGTTTCAGCGCGCCCATGTTGCAGAGATATTCGAACATGATGATGCCCTGCTTCAGCAGGTGATAATGCGTCACATGTTCGGGCAAGGGTGGCCGTTTTTCTCCCGTCAGAAAAAAACGAATGCAGTAATCCTGTGGGAAATCGAACCCCACCGCCTTGATGCCGCGTTCGCGCAGCCAAATCGCCGCTTCGGCGGTCATCCATGGGGCCTGGAGCCAGAAATCGGGCGTATTGATATCGGCCCTTTCATCCCAACGGGCGCGGATCAAGGCGATATCGCCTGCCACAACATGCGCGGCGGCGGCGGCCAAAACCTCACCGGTAATCGGGCTATTGGCCGGCACATGGGAAATATCCACCACCGCACCGGGACCCACGGTCATGTCCAGGCTGATGGCATCCGTGGTGAAACCATCCGGATCAACATGGCGGGGGCTGTCCATA
>JBDKIR010000062.1:0-3574 GCA_039797035.1 Pseudomonadota bacterium
CTGGGAATGAAATAACCTCTGATGAGAGTCAAAACCGGCCCCCGCCGCCTCTATCCAGGAAAAAGGCGTCAGATGATCTCAAGGATCATTTACGGAAGGCTTTCTGCGCTGAACTCCCGCTCAGGCTCCAAACGCTTGAGGCAGCTTATGCCCAACAAGACCTGCCGGCTCTCTCGCGCTTTTTTCACAACATCAAAGGGAGCGCGGGATTCATCTGGCCTAAAGGTGATTTGGTCAAACTAAGCGAAGTTTTGGAAAAATCGGCGGATCGTAGCGACTGGCTTGGCATTACGCAGGAATTGGGCCGCTTCCAGGCACTGCTGAAGGAAATGGCAGAAGGAACCGATGCATGAGAGCGCTTGTTGTTGATGACGATGTCGTATCGCGTATGGCCCTGGCCGATCTCATGCGCAGCTTCATTGAATTGAAGGTCGTGGAAGCGGTAGATGGCCAGGATGCCTGGGAGCAGTTGGAAATGGGCCCCGCCCCCATGATCTGCTGCTGCGATGTGCAAATGCCACGCCTATCGGGGATAGATCTGCTCAAGCGGGTGCGTTCTTCGCCCCGTTTCAAGGATATACCCTTTGTACTCGTGACCGCAGCCTCTGATCTCGATACAGTCAGAAAGGCCGTAACACTCGGTATCAGTCATTACATCATCAAGCCCTTTCATGCCCGGGAGGCACGTGGCGCCTTACAGAAAATCCTCAATGCGGCTTGGGAACGCATTGCAGAGCCGCCATCTGCCACGCTCAATCGGCTGAATATCGCGCCTGATCAGCTGATGTCCTATCTCTATTCACTGCGCGGCCAATGCACCGTTTTCACGCGTGACCTTTGGCATTGCAAGCGCCTCCAGGATATTCAAGGTGTCGTCGAAAGGCTCAAGGGATTGCATACGGGCTGCCTGACCCTTGGGCTGCATTACGCGGCGGATCTGGTGCTGCAGTTGCGTGATGAAAGTGCCGATATCGAACGCGTCGAACAGGCACTCATTGAAATTGAATTGGCTATTTCTTCCCAGGAAGAACGGGTCAAGGCACGCCATAGCCTTACCAGTGGGGTGGCCATCAAACGCAGCGCCATGGGGGGCGCGCCTGCCTGATAAGGTTGGATTAGCTTTCCCGCAGGGGCTCCTCTGTGCTTGTTTAGGCATGCAGGAGTCAGCCATGCCCATTTCGGAATCGCCCAGGCCGCCATCACAGCGTCATACGCAAACCGCCATGATGGCCGAAAGAGCGGCAGTTCTGCTGCTGCTCGCGCTCCTGCTATATGGTGTTATTCGCGTCCTGGAACCTTTTGGCCTTGCCATCGCCTTTGGCGGTTTCATCGCCATCGGCACCTGGCCCTTGCGGGATGCGATGGTGCGGCGCGGCGTACCGCGCGGTATCACCGCGACGCTCATGCTGCTGGTATTGATCCTTTCACTTGCCGTCCCGGCTCTGGCACTTACGCCGGAATTGGGCGGGCAGATCGCCCATGCAGCCAAGGTAGTCCGCGAATTGCTCGCGGGCCTTCCGGAAGCCCCGCCCGCTTGGCTTGCCGGACTTCCATTGCTGGGCGGCATTATCAGCAATTGGTGGCCGCAATTGCTGAATATGCAGGGGGATTTTTCTGCTCTGCTCGCCCCCTATACCGGGCGCATCACAAGCCTTCTGGTTGAAATCGGCCAGGCGGCAGCGGCGAGCGTGGTGCAGATCCTGCTTGCGATGATTGTCGCCACCGCCTTTTGGGTCAGCGGTGACAAGCTGGCGCATGAGGTGAAGGATATCGCCGGGCGTCTCGCGGGGGAAACCGGGCGCAATGCGGTGGCCGCAGCAGAAGGCGCGGTGCGTGGGGTCGCCTGGGGCATTGTTGGGACAGGTATCATCCAGGCAGCGCTGATGGGTATTGGCCTGGCCATTGCGGGTGTGCCTGGGGTTGGGGTGATTTCCTTTCTCACGCTGATTTTTTCCATCAGCCAAGTGCTCGGCCCGCTGGTGGTGCTTGCCTGGATTGGCGCGGCTGGCTGGCTTTACAGCATTGGGGAAATCGGTTGGGCCATCTTCATGGGGCTATGGGGCCTGATCATGGTCTCAGGCAGCGATAATGTGGTGCGCCCCCTCCTCATTAAACGCAGCAGCCCCATGCCGCTTACGCTGATCATTCTTGGCGTTTTCGGGGGGTTGATCGCCTTCGGCTTCCTTGGCCTTTTTATTGGCCCGGCCTTGCTGGCCGTCGCCCATGGTTTGCTGCGGGCATGGCGTGGTGGTGAAGGCACTGCCTAACCCGGCCTTGCCCAGGGCTGGCAAAGCCCGCGCCACGCGGTAAGAATGGCGCCGAAGTTAAACCAGGAGTGCCCTATGCCCGCACGCAAGCATCGTATCGCCGTCATCCCCGGGGATGGCATTGGCAAGGAAACCACGCCCGAAGGGCTTCGCGTGCTGGATGCCGCGGCGCGGCGCTTTGGCTTTGAACTGGAACTGACGCATTACGATTGGTCCTGCGAAACCTACGCCAAGACCGGTAAGATGATGCCGGATGATGGCATGGATCGCCTCAAGGATAGCGACAGCATCTTCCTGGGTGCGGTTGGCTGGCCTGGCGTGCCGGACCATGTCTCGCTGTGGGGCTTGCTCATTCCCATTCGTCGTGGGTTTGACCAATACGTGAACCTGCGGCCCTGTCGGTTATTGCCAGGTGCGACCACACCGCTCGCCAATCGTGGCCCCAAGGATATTGATTTCATCGTGGTGCGCGAAAATACCGAAGGCGAATATTCGTCCAGCGGCGGGCGCATGTTTGTGGGCACGGATCGTGAATTCGTCTCCCAGGAAAGCGTCTTCACCCGCGTCGGTGTGGATCGCGTCCTGCGCTATGCCTTTGAATTGGCCAAGACCCGGGCACGCAAGAAGGTGACAAGCGCCACGAAATCCAATGGCATCACCTTCACCATGCCCTATTGGGATGAACGCTTTGCCGAAATGGCGAAGAATTATCCGGATATCTCCACAGACCAATTCCATATCGATATCCTGTGCGCCCATTTCGTGCAGCATCCGGATTGGTTTGATGTCGTGGTGGGGTCCAATCTGTTTGGCGATATCCTGTCAGACCTTGGGCCGGCGGTTGCGGGTTCCATTGGCATTGCGGCCAGCGCCAATATCAATCCGGAAAAGCATTTCCCGTCGATGTTCGAACCCGTGCATGGCAGCGCGCCGGATATTGCGGGCAAGTTCATCTGCAACCCAATCGGGCAGATCTGGTCGGGCGCCATCATGCTGGAACATCTGGGTGAAAAGCAGGCAGCGGATGCGATCCTCGCCGTGATCGAAAAGCTGCTGGCCGAAGGCGGTCCGCGTACACGTGATATGGGTGGTCAGGCCGGCACCCAGGATGTGGGCCGCGCCATTGCCGAAGCCGTGGCGAAGTTCTGATCAGCCAAGCACTTCAAAAAAAGGGCTCGCCGGAACCAAGCCGGCGAGCCCTTTTTAATTGGGCAGAATAAGCGGAGGTGTCAGCGTTCCAGGCACATGGCCACGCCCATGCCGCCACCAATGCACAAGGTCGCCAGCGCTTTCTTGGCGTTGCGCTT
>JBDKIR010000063.1:0-3469 GCA_039797035.1 Pseudomonadota bacterium
GCATGCGGCATACCGCGGAGCAGATTGGTCAAGCGTTCCTCGGCCTGGCGCGCACGACGCCGTGCCTCATCCAATTCGGCGGCGGAGCGTGCCAGCAGTACCGGTGACACCGCGCCCGAAAGCAACGTCGCGCCCTGTGCCAGATCCAATGACTTGGCCAGCATGGGCAGGCGTGCATCCTGCGGTGGTGGGGGCAAGCTGGCTGGCAGACCTTGAAGAATGGCCCCGGTGCCAAGGGCAGTCAGCCCCGCCATCAGTCCGAGCCCGAGCAGGATGCGCCCCGGGGGTGCCTTTCGATCATGCGACGCCATCGCGAAACCTTATGCTGTGGATCAATAGCGAGTGGCCGCAGCTTAAAGGAAATTGATGAATCACCGATGAGGAAGAACGCCCCTTATTCAGGCATGCAAGATGGTTTCGGCTGTGCGCCTTCAGCAAATATTATCGGATGACCAAAAGGTGTTCAGCCTGATGCGCCTTGCGCGGAAGATATCAGTATTTTGGAGCAAAAATGCGCGCCGCTGAAATGCCGCGGCCAAGCCCAGATTGGTTCAAAACATCAAACGCGGCCCGCGAATGATCGGGCCGCGCTTGAACATTATGACTGCCTTCTGTCAGGCTACGGTGATATCCGGCGCATCCGGGTTTTTCATGCCGACAATGTGATAGCCGCTATCGACATGATGCACTTCGCCCGTCACGCCCGCTGAAAGATCAGACAGCAGATAAAGCCCGGCGCCGCCCACTTCCTCGATCGTGATGTTGCGCCGCAGTGGCGAATTATATTGGTTCCATTTCAGGATATAGCGGAAGTCACCAATCCCGCTGGCGGCAAGGGTCTTGATCGGGCCGGCGCTGATGGCATTCACGCGAATGCCGGCCTCACCCAAATCGGTCGCCATATAGCGCACGCTGGCTTCCAGCGCGGCCTTCGCCACACCCATCACATTGTAATGCGGGGTCACGCGTTCGGCACCCAGATAGGAAAGCGTCAGCTGCGACCCACCGGGCTTCATCAGCGCGGCAGCGCGGCGGCCAACCGCGACAAAGGAATAACAGGAAATATCCATCGCCTGCAGGAAGGCATCACGCGGCGTGTCCAGATACCGGCCGCGCAGATACTGCTTATCGGCAAAGCCAATGGCATGGACCAGGAAATCCATACCACCCCAGGCTTTTTCCACCGCGCCAAAGGCGGCATCCATGCTGGCATCATCCGCCACATCGCAGGGCAGCACCAGGCTCGACCCCAGGCTTTCCGCCAGGGGGCGCACGCGCTTTTCCAGGGCTTCGCCCTGATAGGTCAGGGCAACTTCGCCGCCCTGGGCGGCAATGGCCCGAGCGATACCCCAGGCGATGGAGCGGTCATTCGCGACCCCCATAATCAGGCCACGCTTGCCCGCCATAAGGGTGCCCGTGGGAATGCTGGGCGCTGGGTCGGCGTCACTCATCGGCAGATTGACCATCCGGCTGTTGGCGTTGGGGCCTCCTGCCATGGCGCAGGGTGGGGGGCAAGGCCCTTGCTCTTTCGCCAAGCCTCCCGATACAGGGCAGGACAAGGAGATCGCCATGGAAGGCACCGTGACCACCACTGAAGACCCCATCGCCCTGTTTGAGGCCTGGATGGCGGAAGCCGCCAAGGGAGAAATCAATGATCCCAATGCGGTATGCTTGGCCACGGCCACGCCGGATGGCCGGCCTTCCGCACGGATGGTGCTGTTGAAGGGCGTCGATCCGCGGGGCTTTGTCTTTTACACCAATCTGGAAAGCCGCAAGGGTGGCGAATTGGCCGCCAATCCCGTCGCGGCTTTGTGCTTTCACTGGAAAACCCTCCAGCGCAGCATCCGTGTGGAGGGCCAAGTGGAGCCTGTCTCGGCGGCTGAGGCCGATGCCTATTATGCCTCCCGCGCGCGCACATCCCGCCTTGGGGCCTGGGCATCCAAGCAATCCCGCCCGCTGGAAAGCCGTTTCGCCCTGGAAAAAGCGGTGGCGGAATACGGGCTGAAATATGCCGTGGGCGAAATTCCGCGCCCGCCCTTCTGGTCGGGCTTTCGGGTCCTGCCGGCCCGGATCGAATTCTGGCGGGATATGCCCTTTCGCCTGCATGAACGCCGCGTTTTTCATCGTGACGGCGCGGCTTGGCGGATCGAGACACTCTACCCGTGAGCCTTTCGGGCGGCATTCCGCCCAGCCAGGCCGAGGCAGCGCTTTTCCTGGCCCGGCTGGCCGGTGCCGCGCCCATTGAAACGCATATTTCGGCGATTTTTGTCGGGCGCGACACGGCCTGGAAGATGAAGAAGGCGGTCGCGCTCGGCTTTCTGGATTTTACTTCGCTCGATGCCCGCGCCCGCTTCTGTCGGCGCGAATTGGAACTGAACCAGCCTGCCGCGCCCGGGATTTATCGCGATGTGGTCGCGCTGACGCGCGCTGCGGATGGCGCACTTCGGGAAGGCGGCGCGGGGCCTGCGGTGGAATGGGTGCTGCGCATGGCCCCGATACCGGCGGGTGATTTTCTGGATGCGGTGGCCGCGCGCGGCGGCTTGGATGCGGCGCTTCTGGATGGCCTGGGCGATACTGTCTTTCGCCTGCACGGGGCGGCGCCGGAAGTGCCGGGGCTGGATGCGCCAGCGGCGATGGCCCAGGTGCTGGATGGCAATTTGCGCGCCGCGCGGCGCGCCGGCCTGCCGGAAACGCTGCTCATGCCCCTCACCGATGCCCTGCAAGCGGCGTTAAGCCAAGCGGCGCCTTTGCTGGCGGCACGGGCTGCGGCCGGGCATCTGCGCCGCTGCCATGGCGATTTGCATCTGGGCAATCTCTGCCTTTGGCAGGGTAAGCCCACGCCCTTTGACGCGCTGGAATTCGATGAGGCGCTGGCGCAAATCGATACCGGCTATGATCTGGCCTTTCTGTTGATGGATCTGGACCAGCGCGCCGGCCGCGCCGCAGCCAATCGCGTGCTGAACCGATATGTGGCGCGTTCCGGCGATGCGGGGTTGCTGGCGGCCTTGCCCTTGTGGTTGGCGCTGCGTGCCTTGGTGCGTGCCCATGTGGCGGCGGCACGTGGGCAGGATGGCGAACCGCTGTTGCGTGCGGCCTTGGCCTATTTGCGCCCGGCGCCGCCCAGGCTGGTGGCGGTGGGCGGTTTGCAGGGCACCGGCAAGTCAAGCCTGGCCCGGCTGCTGGCACCCCAGCTGGGCGCGGCCCCGGGGGCCTTGCTGTTGCGGTCTGATGAACTGCGCAAACGCCGCTTTGGCTTGGCACCGGAAGAACGCCTGCCCGCCGAAGCCTATACCGAGGCGGTGAGCCTTTCCATTCATGACGAATTATTCACAAATGCCGAAGGGGCTTTGAGGCACGGCCATAGTGTCATTCTGGATGCGGTGTTTCTGGATGCCGAACACCGGGCAGCGGCGGCGCGCTTGGCGGCGCAGTTGGCGGTGCCGTTTCAGGGCTTTTGGCTGGAAGCGCC
>JBDKIR010000064.1:0-3444 GCA_039797035.1 Pseudomonadota bacterium
CGGTTTTTCGCGCGTGAGGTCAGCGCCCAAATCGAAGAAGGGCTGAAGCGCGTGGCGGAAGGGGTCGCGGCTGGTTTCGGCGCTTCGGCCAGCCTGGATTACCGCCTGATCTTCGCGCCCACCATCAATGACGCGGAACAGACCGAAGCCTTTGCCGCTGCGGCGGCGGAATTGGTGGGTGATGCGAAGGTGGCGCGCGACAAGCCGCCGGGCATGGGGTCTGAGGATTTTTCCTTCATGATGGAACGCGTCCCCGGCGCCTATATCCACCTTGGTAATGGTGATGGCGCCATGCCGCATAACCCGCGCTATCAATTCAATGATGAGGCCATTCCCTATGGCGCGGCGCTTTATGCGCGCGTGGTGGAAAAGGGCTTGCCGGGGGCGTAAGCCCCCCTCGAAATCCCGCGCCACAGCGCCTATATCTGCTCCGTCACTTCGGTGACTATGGCGATAAACACGGCTCGGAATAAGCGTTGCGGACCCGGGGGCAGTGCCCGGCGCCTCCACCAATCACCCGCCTTATCAGCGGCAAATGGGGGCGAAACAGGCTCGACGCGCGTGGTAAAGGAGACGCTTTTGCCCGGCATTGTACCGCCGTTATCGGGCTAAACCTTAAGTGCGAACGATAACAGCCGCGAGGCTGTCGCACTCGCTGCCTAATAGGTAAGCGCGGCTCGGGGGGCGCCGGGCAACAGAAGCCCCCCACTCTTTCCAGGGCGCGCGAAGGGTTCTAGAGACACCGCCTCATGAGCGAGACATCTCCCCCGCCCGAGAGCCTGCTTCCCTATGAAGCCTGGACCGAAGACGCGATGCGCGAAGTGGCGCTCCGCGCGCTGGAACATGCGGCCCGTGAGGGCCTGCCCGGGGACCACCATTTCTATATCAGCTACCGCACGGACCATCCGGGCGTGGCGATACCGGCCCATCTGAAGGCGAAATACCCGCAGGAAATCACCATTGTCCTGCAACACCAGTTTGAAGGTCTTTTCGTGGACCGCGCGGCGGAATGCCTTGGCGTGACCCTGCATTTTGGCGGGGTTCCGGCCAAATTGGTCATCCCCTTCGGCGCCTTGACCATGTTCCACGACCCGCATGTGCGCTTCGGCCTGCGCTTCACCCCCTCTGGCGGGGAAGCGGTGGCACCCGCCCCCGCGCCGCCGCCCGAAGCCCCAGCCGCACCAAGCCCGCCTTCCGCGCCGGCGGAAGTGGTCAGCCTGGACGCGTTCCGCCGCCGCCCCAACAAGGACGGCGCCTAAGCGCCTTTCACCCAGCCCCCTCGCGCAGCGTGACGCGCGGGCGCGTCACGGCTGGATGGTGATGCGCCCGGTATTCTGCCGCGCGAAAAGGCCAGGGCGATACATCTCCCGCGCCTCTCCGCCCGGGAGTTCGAAGCTCCCCGCCGTCACGGCACGCAGCCGGACCGCGATGCGCGCCTGCGGCGCTTCGGCGTTCAGCGTCACTGCCGCGGCGAAGCGATCATCCAGCGCGGGCTGGCTATCAATCGCCGTCAGGCTGCCCAGAAATGGCAGCGCCGCGACCTCCCCCGCTGCCGAGAAGCGGCCGGTGATTTCAAACCCGGCCGGCAAGCCCTGCTGCAGCAGGATTTGATAAACCCCATCGGCATCAGCACGCGCTTCCAGCAGCAGGATGAAGCTGTCCCCCATGCGCAGCGTATCAAGGTTAAGCGGCTTGCCATCCAGCCCATAGAAGTGGCGCGTCAGGCGCAAACCCTGCCGGGCGGCGGGCAGGGCTTCCCGTGGGATGCCTGTCGTGGCGATCATGTGCCAAAGGCTCGCTTCGCCCAGATTGCGCAGCACCGTCGGCCCTTCCAAAGGCGCGGTGATCGCCGGCGCCGCGGGTAAGGTCTGGCCATTGATGCTGACCTGCGCCGGGCGCATGCCTTGCCCCAAACGCGCCGCCGCCAGGACAGCCCAGCCCTGTTCCTGCGTGCTGGTCGTCTCCGGCGTGAAATTCTGCCCCGGCAAAACCCCCATCACCTGGGCCAGCCGATCCGCCAAAACGCCGCTTTCCTTGAGCAAGACGGCCACCGCCAAGGCATCGCGCATGGCGCTGCCATAATCAAAGCCCCACCAGCCGCGCCCGCTGCGTGCCAGCGCCGCGGCAAAAGCCGCTTCGGCGCGCGCCGTATCACCCCCGCGCGCGAAAACAGCACCGAGTTGCGCCAGGGATAGGGCGGTGGGCATCGCGCTTGCCGCTTCCCAAAGCCGGCGCGCCGCCCCAAGGCGCACCCTGCCCCCCAGGGCCAAGGCATGCAGGCGATAGGCCTGGGCCGCGCGTTCTTCCGCCGTGGCCTCGGCCGCATCTTCCACCGCGTCATCCAAAAACCGCAGCGCGTCACGCAGCGCGGCTTCCGGCAGGCTGGCCCCGGCCATCCGGGCGCGCAGCAAGGCTTCAACCGCGAAAGGCGTCAGCCAGGGCTGCGCTTCGGCATTGGCGGACCAAAGGCCGAAGGCACCATCATAACGCTGCCGATCCAGCACGGCATCGACCGCGCCTTGCAGGCGTAACGCCGCATCGGCATCGCCCGCGGCCAGCAGCCCAGCACTCAGCGCCAGCACGCGCGACGCGGTTTGTTCAAGGCAGGCCAAGGGAAACGCTTCAACCGCGCGCAATGCCGCCACGGCATCATAGCGCACCGCCGCGCCGAAACTCGCCTGCGCCCTGGCGGTACCGGGAACGAAACGATCAAATGGCGGCGCGACCTGACGCTCCGCCCCGGCGGCTAAATCGCCCATGACCATTTCCGTCATGCTGGGCCGTGCGGGGCGCATGGTGATGCGGCTTTCGCGCAGAATGCTGAAACCCTCAGGCCCCGTCACGCGCAAGCGCAAAATGCCTTCACCACCTTGCTCGGCGCGCAGCATGGTATTGGCGCTTGTGCGTTCCCCCATTGCCAAGCGCGTTGCAAGGCGGTTCGGCCCATCCAGCACAAGCCCGCCCGCAGTGCTGAGTTCCGCCACGATCTCACCAGCGGGCAATTCCAGATTATGCAGCAGCACTGAAAGCCGCATGCTATCGCCGGGTGCTAGGAAACGCGGCAAAGCGGCTTCTGCCACCACCTGGTCGCGCACGGTCATGGCGCGGCTGGCAGCGCCAATACGCGCACCATCCCAGGCCACCGCCATCAGGCGCAATTCACCGGCGAAATCAGGGATATCGAGCGGGATGATGGCGCGACCATCCGCGCCCACCGGCACTAGGCCGGAAAACAGCGATACCAGCTTTTGCGGCGGCTGCACGCCCATTTGCGCAAAGCCCCCATCACCCCCCTGCCGGAGCACTGCCAGCGCACCTTCCGCCGGGGCGATCAGGCGGCCAAAATCGTCGCGAATATCAACGCCAAGCGCGCGGCGGCCCAGGAAATGCGCGACCGGATCCGGTGAGGCGAAATCCGTCAGGCGCAGAATACCCTCATCAACG
>JBDKIR010000065.1:0-3294 GCA_039797035.1 Pseudomonadota bacterium
TGTCATATCCATCTCCGGCGATGAGGGTGGCTCTTGTACGGGGGCGGCCACTGGGGTTGGGGTGGCCACAGCTTCACGCGGCGGAGTGGCCAACATATCCGCAGTCAGTTCCAACGGTTCCTGCGCGGCTGCCGGAGGGGCGCTCGGCGGTGCCACGGCAGGGCTGGTAGGCGCCGCGGCGGCAGCGGCCGGCGGCTCAGCCTGGGGTTCTTCCGCCGCCGCCGCGCTGTTCGCCGCTTCAGCCTCATCTTCATTCAGAATGCGGCGGATGGATGCCAGAATATCATCCATCGACTGATCCTGCCCCCCAGCTGGGGCGGGTGCTGAACCGCTCATGGTGTTCCTCGTGCGGGCGTTTGCGACGCGGCGGTGGCGGGACGCGCGGGCGCCGCCGGGCGCGTTGCAACTTCACTGTAATCCCCAGTACCGACCCAAAGGTTCCGTACTGCAAGATGATAGGCCTGCGGATCATAAAGCTGTACCGGCAAGCCCAAATCCTGTGCCGTCAAACGCCCGATGGTCGCCGTCAGCGCATAAGAAGCATTGATCAGGGTTGCCAGCGCCTGCACCAGGCTCACGCGGGCATTCAGCAATTCCTGTTCGGCATTCAGCACATCAAGCGTGGTGCGGCTGCCCACCACAGCTTCGCGCTGCACACCATCCAGGGCGATTTCCTGGGCACGGATCTGGGCGCGCACGCTTTCCACCGTGGCACGGGCGGCGCGCAGTGTTTCCCAGGCTTGTGCCGCCTGCTGGCCCGCGAGCCGGCGCGCATCTTCTACCAATTGGCGCTGCTGCTGTGCTTGTTGGCGTGCCTGGCGCACGGCCGCATGTTCCGCACCACCTTGAAAAATCGGCACAGAAAGATTCGCCGTAATTTGTGAACCTGTCAGCCTTGTCCCGGGTTGGGATGAATTATCGATCCGAAAGGTCTGCCCCTGCATGCTGACGGATGGCAGCAAGGCGCCGAATTGCAGATCGATATTGTCGCGCGCTGCTGCCTCATCGAACATCGTGGCAACAACTGTTGGGTTATTGGTGCTCGCGGTCTGCACCGCTTCCTGCGCAGAGCGCACCGGCGGGGATAGCGGCTGCGGCGGCGAAACAGAGGTCGGTACCAAGCCGATCAGACGCTGAAAGATGGCGCGCGATGACTGCAGATTACCATCCGCCTGTTCCAAGGAAGCCCGCGCACCGGCCAGGCGCGATTCAGCCTGCGCCACATCGGTCCGGGTAATTTCACCCACCCGGAAGCGTTCATTGGTGGCCTGCAATTGGCGGGTCAGCACCTGCACGTTGTTCGTGTTGAGACGAACAACTTCCGTATCCCGAATGACGGAAACATAAGCTGATACCGAATCCAGCATGATCTGCTGTTCAGTCGCCAAAAGGCGGGCGCGCTGCGCATAGATCTGATTTTCTGCCCGTCGCGTACCTGCCACCGTCCGGCCGCCACGGTAGATGGGCTGCGTAACAGCCCCGGTCAGATTGGCCGTATCGCGCGAGTAATCCGAATAACGGGAATAGGTTTCGCCCCGAGCATTTTGGGCTGGCGTCCGCGCTTGCGCATCCACATAGCCAGCCGAGCCAGAGAAAGTGACACTCGGGCGCCAATTAGACAGCGCTTGGGGTAGATTTTCATCAGTGGCCCGCAGCTGGGCACGCGCGGCCAGCAGCGCCGGATTATTGGCATAGGCGGCTGCAAGCGCTTCCTGAAGCGTTTGCGCCCGCAAAGACGCCGCAGGCGCACACGCCATGGCGACCGTCAAAAAAAGAGACGCACGAAAACTCTTCATCAGGCGCAATCCCTCAGCCCCCCGTCCGAATGACGGCAAAGGGGATGTTACAGCAACGCCAGCCCCATGCGCCAGCCCAGATCAAGTAATGACCAGTGCGAATTCAGAATACAAAGCTCGGTTCCGCCACAAACTGCGGCAATGGGGCGGCATGCGCCTCAAAACCGGTGCGCGCCGTGTAGCTGCCCCCAATATGCCGCACCAAGCTTGCCCGGGCGGGCGGCCCGCCTGCCGTCACCAGGGCAACCAAGCGCCCACCTTCTGCAAGGAGCGTTTCGATCGACCGAGGCACGGCATGGACCCCGCCCTCAATCACAATGACGTCAAAGGGCCCAAGCCCGGCCGGCGGAGCAGCCGGATTCGCCGCCATCAGCGTGCAGGTGCTGGCCTGGGTGGTCTGCGCCAAAGCCACTTCCGCCAGTTTCAACAGGGCCGGGTCATCTTCCAGCGCCGTCACCCGCGCGCCCATGGCGGCCAGCACGGCCGCCCCGTAGCCAACGCCGGCGCCAAGCACCAAGGCGCGCTCACCACGGCGCAATTCCGCCAATTGTAGCAATTTTGCCATGGTCATGGCCTGCATCAGGACACGACCGCCCGGCAGGGGCACATCCGCATCGGCATAAGCCCGCGCCGCCATGGCCGGCGGGACAAAGGCTTCCCGCGGCAATTCACCAAAAGCCGCCAGCAAGCGGGGGTCCTGCACCTGATTCGGCCGCAACTGACCATCGACCATGAATCGCCGTGCGCGCCCGAAATCCATCGCTTCTGTCCTTCAACCTTGCCCCTCACTTATACGTGCCGGATGGGCCCGCCGCCAAGCGGGGTGCTTGACCCAAAACGGTCCCGGCCCGATAGAGGCGCCGTTGGTCCGGTGGCCGAGTGGTCAGGCAAGGGTCTGCAAAACCCTCTACAGCGGTTCGATTCCGCTCCGGACCTCCATCCCCCACGTGTCTTTGACGTTGGGGGGGCTTTGACAAGTGGCGCGGCACTGCTATTAGCGCGCCCGGCTCCTTTCCCCGATAGCTCAGCTGGTAGAGCGCGGGACTGTTAATCCCTAGGTCGTTGGTTCGAGTCCAACTCGGGGAGCCACTTTTTCCCAAACCTGTTCGCCCTTTCCTCCCCCAACAGATCTTTGTTGCATCCGCTTGGTTTTTGCCGTCTGCGGGACGCTTGGCATGCCCGAAACCGAGCAAGACTGCGCCGCCATGGCTGAGCGTCCAGAACATGCTTGGTATTTTCTACAACCTTGGCCTAGCCTTTCAGCCACACGGTAAGGCACCCAAGCTGAAGGTCAGGGCCAATGAGGTTTTCGCGTCGGGGTTTCTGCGGCTTGGCGGCTGGGCTGGCGTCGGGGCGGCAGGCCGTGGCGCAGGCATGGCCCAATCGGCCCATCACTTTTACCATTCCCTTTCAGGCAGGCGGATCAGCGGATTTGCTGGCGCGCCTGGTGGCCGAACGTATGGCGCCAAAATTGGCCCCGAATGCGCGCATCATTGTC
>JBDKIR010000066.1:0-2508 GCA_039797035.1 Pseudomonadota bacterium
GCACTTTACGCCGATGGTGCCTGGCATGAAGCAGACATTTGGCAGCGTGAAGCCCTGCCCGAAGGCGCCTGCCTCATGGGCCCCGCCATTATTCAGCAGGCCGACGCAACAACAGTGCTGGAACCAGGCAGCCAAGCGGTGGTCGATGCCATCGGCAATCTGCGCATTACAGTCGGGGGTGGCGCATGATCGATCCCTTGACCCTTGCCGTAATTCAGGCCGGCTTGCAGCAAGTCTGCAATGAAATGGACATCGCCTTTTCACGCGCCGCATTTTCGCCCGTGATCGCGGAGGCTGATGATCGTTCCGATGGTATTTATGCGGCGGAAGATGGCGCGCTGATCGCGCAGGGTGAATTGGGTCTACCGGTGTTTGTCGGCACCATGGCCCATTCAGCCGCGCATCTGACGCGCATGATCGCCGAAGGCAGCATCGCGCCGCCTGAACCGGGCGATATCTATATCGTCAATGATCCCTATCTGGGCGGCACGCATTTGATGGATGTGCGCTTCGCCAAGCCGGTTTTTGTGGATAATGAATTATTCTGCTGGCTGCAGAATACCGGCCATTGGCCCGATATTGGCGGCATGGTGCCGGGTGGCTTTTCCGCCCATGCAACAGAAGTGGAACAGGAAGGGCTTCGCCTGCCACCGGTGAAGCTGTTTAAGCGCGGGCAGATGGACCGCGAAATTCTCGCCATCATCCAATCCAATATCCGGGTTGCCGAACAACGCATTGGCGACATCAAGGCGCAGGCCGCCGCGCTGATGGTGGGGGAAGTGCGTTTGCAGGAAATGCTGGCACGCCATGGCGCGGTACGCCTGCGCGAAGCCATTGCCGGCATCCGCGCCCGTGCCGCGGACCGCATGCGGGCGGAAATTCGTCGTATGCCAGATGGCGTCTATCGCGCCGAAACTTTTGTTGATTCGGACGGTGTGGTGAACGAACCGCTCCGCATCGCCCTCACGGTGACCAAGCGCGATGATACGCTGCATTTCGACCTTTCCGGTTCATCGCCACCCTGCCAGGGGCCCATGAATTCCGTCTGGGCCACCACCTGTTCCGCGATCTACCTTGGGGTGAAACATATTTTTCCGCATGTGCCGATCAATGCCGGCACTTTCGAACCGCTGCATGTCGTGCGACCAGAAGGCAGTTTTTTGGATGCGCGTTACCCACGCCCGGTCTCCGGCTGCGCGGCGGAAGTGTCCCAGCGCATTGCGGAAGCGGTTTTCCTGGCACTCGCGCAAGCCATACCGGATGCGGTCTGGGCCGCCCCCGCTGGCACTTCTGGCAATTTTGCCTTGGGTGGTTTCGATCCGGCGCGCAATGCCGGTTACGTCATGTACCAGATCACCGGCGGTGGTTATGGCGGCAATGCACGCGAAGACGGGCTGACCAATGGTTGTTCCACCATCGGCATCAGCAAGACAGCGCCCGTTGAGGTGATGGAGCAATACTACCCGGTACTGTTCCGCCGCTTTGCGTTGCGTGAGGGTTCCGGCGGTGCTGGCGAACATCGCGGTGGCTTCGGTGTGCATTATGAGGTGGAAATCCTGCGGGGGGAGGCACGCGCCAGCTTCGTGATGGATCACGGCCGCTTCGGTCCGCCCGGGGTTTTGGGGGGCGCGGATGGCGCGCCCAATATCGTGCGCCTGCATCGCCAGGGGCAGACCACCACCCCCGAACACCTATCCAAGGATCAAGGATTGCGCCTGATGGCCGGCGACAGGGTGGAAGTCATGACCCCAGGCGGTGGCGGCTATGGCGCCCCGGGCAAGCGCGACCCTGCCTTGGTCGCGCGTGATGTCAGGCGCGGTTATTACAGCGCGGCACAGGCAAAACAGCTTTGGGGCGTTGTGCTGCGTGATGGCGCGGTGGACACGCAGGCCACCGCCGCACAACGCGCGGGCAGCGCCACATGATCGCCTATCATCGCCCCGAAAGCCTGGCGGCAGCGCTGGCTATTCGTGCCAACCAACATGTGGCGGTGCTGGCCGGGGGCACCGATATCTATCCCGCGCGCACCGCACGCCTCGCCTGGGGTGACCCGACCCAAGCCGCCATTCTGGATATCTCGGCCATTCCGGGCCTTGGTGCCATCGAACATCACGCGGATGGGTTTCGCCTGGGGTGTCTCGTCACTTGGGCGCAAGTGATGCGCGATACCAGCCTGCCGCCGCTTTTCGATGGGCTGAAGGCAGCAGCGCGCGAGGTCGGCGGCCGACAGATTCAAAATCGTGGCACGCTGATTGGTAATCTCTGCACGGCGTCACCGGCCGGGGATGGCATTCCCAATCTGCTGGCCTTGGATGCGCAGATTGAACTTACCGGGCCAAAGGGGCAGCGTAGCCTGCCGCTATCAGCGTTTTTGACTGGCTATCGGCAAACCGCGCTACGCGCCGATGAAATCGCAACCACCCTGTTCATTCCCAAGCTCCCCCAAGCGCGCGGCGGCTTTCGCAAGCTGGGGGCGCGGCGCTATTTGGTCATTTCCATCGCCATGGC